>JADFQT010000188.1 GCA_022561675.1 Chloroflexota bacterium | reverse complement strand
ACCGGCGCCGAGGAGGCCGCCGAATCCCTAACTAGGAAGATGCAAGCCCGCATCGACGCCGTGGTGGAGAAGGCTGGCCAGGCCCTGGACAGGCCGCGGGTGCTGCATCTGGAATGGGTCGACCCTCTGATGTGCGGCGGCCATTGGGTGCCGGAGATGGTGGAGCTGGCTGGGGGGGCCAACTGCTTCGGAGACAAAGAGACTGGCTCCTTCCCCCTGGAATGGCCAAAAATCATGGAGAGCCAACCGGAAGTCATCATCCTGATGCCCTGCGGCTTCGATGTGAAACGGGGTCTTCAGGACTTGCCCTTGTTATCCCAGCAGGAAGGTTGGAATTCGCTGCCAGCTGTGCAGAACAATCGAGTCTACGTAATAGATGCCGGCGCATACACCAGCCGGTCCGGGCCTCGGTTGGTGGAGGGTCTGGAAATACTGGCCGAGATGATTCATCCGGAGCTGTTCTCCGGGATGATCCCCGAATCAGGAGCCCTTCGGCTTTACGGAAATCTGGTGGGAACCGGCTAAACCGGCCGGGTGAGTCAACTCAGCAATACCAACGGCCACCCTCGAGGGATCTTCGGAGCATATTACCAAGGCTAGCTCCGTCACAGTAACGGGCCTTCCCGCCTGGCTAGGCTACTTGCTCCTAACGGTCCGTGGTTCCTCGCCAAAAAGCTGGGTGAAAAAAGTACCGGTCGCTTTATTCAGCTTCAGGTCGTTAATTATTTCCTGCCGGGTGAACCATCCCAGGACATCGCCTTCCTCGCTGAGTCGGGGTTCACCAACACACTGGCATAGATAGGCAAACCATACGTGGTAATCGCAGCCCCGCCGGCACCGGTCGTGGAATTCCAGCCCATCGGGAGCTTGCAATCCCCCCAGGGGTTCTACCGACACCACACCCAATTGCACCTCTTCATAAGCCTCGCGTAAGGCCGATTCCTGCGGTTCCTCACCCATCTCGATATGTCCCGCCGGAATAGTGTAGTAGCCCACCGGATAACGGCGACGGCGGAAGAGGCAGTAGCGATCCCCCTCCGGCTCCGGCCGCCAGAGAATTGTCCCCGCCGAAAAATGTCGGAGCTCTCCGTCCTGCCGAAACTCCCACCTCATGGTCGGGTCGAACAGGAAGGCCCGCTGGTTGCCATGACCATCGTGTTCAAACCAATCCGGACGCCAGGAACCCCGGAGTATGGGCTCCCCATCTTCAATGCAGAACACCTGGGTTTCATCCAGCAGGCCAGGCCGGGACCGGTCCCCCAAAATGCTCTGAATCCGACTCAGGATTGCAGACCGCTCCACTTTAAAACTCCTCTCTGGCTATGATGACCAGGACAGCTCTCGGTAGTGGGTCAATTTAAACTGGGCGGCCGCCAATACCGGCGTTATAATGGGCCCAATTACTGCGGGCGATCCCTGCACGGAGGGTATATTGGCCGACCGAGAACGCCTGACCAAAACCTTGATGGATCTGATTCGCATCGACAGCCCCACCGGCGAGGAAGACGCCGTGGACCGGGAGGTGTCGGTGCGGCTCCAGGCCCTGGGGTTCCAAGTCTACCACGACTCTTTCCAGAACATTATCGCCAAGCTGGATGGCCAGGGGGAGCCGGTAATCCTCTCGGCCCACCTCGATACGGTGGAGCCGGGCCGGGGCATCACGCCGGTGCTAGAGGGGGACATCCTCCGGTCCGACGGCACCACCATCCTGGGTGGGGATTGCAAGGCCGGCGTTACCATAGTGCTGGAGGCCCTCACCGCGGTGGTCGAATCAAGAGCCCCGCATCTGCCCATTGAAGTAGTTTTCACCCGGGCCGAAGAGGGAGGCCTGGTGGGGATTCACAACCTGGAATTCAGCCGATTATCCGCCACCCGCGGGGTCGTGTTCGACGGCGAGGGCAAGGTGAACCGGCTGACGCTGGCGGCCCCCTCCCAAAACGTGGTTACCGCCCACATCCAGGGGCGGGCATCCCATGCCGGTGTGGAGCCGGAAAAAGGGATTTCAGCGCTTCTAATCGCCGCCAAAATCCTCACGCAGCTGCCTCTGGGCAGAATAGATGAAGAGACCACCGCCAATATCGGCCGCTTGGAGGGCGGCTTGAAACGAAACATCATCCCAGAAAAGGCTTTTCTCGATGGGGAGATCCGCAGCCGGGACCGGGGAAAGCTGGACCAGTATTCCCAGCAATTCCGGGAGGTCTTCGACCGCGTCGCGGCAGAGTATCCCGAAGCCCGGGTATCCCTCGACATACGGAACAGCTACCAAGCGTACCACCTGGAAGGCTCCGACCCGTCGGTAGAAATGATCGCCAGGGCGCTGGAAAGGGTCGGACTGGTACCCAGTCTGGAGTCCAGCGGCGGTGGGTCCGATGCCAACGTTTTCATCGAAAACGGGATTACGGCCTTGCCGGTGGGAATCGGTGTCCACTCTTTCCACACCAAGGATGAAACGGCGGTGATATCGGAGGTGTTACAGGGAGCGGAGGTCTGCGAGCAGATAATTACCGGTTTATGACGGCCGATTCTACTATGGCAATTGTGCCATTGTTCTGAGCCTCGGACCAAGATGCAATTGCCCGGCGGGTGCTATCATACCAAAGGCAGGGTGGGACTTGCATGGTCGGGTTACTGAACCCTGCGGTTTTCACGTTGGCATTAGATTAGGGAGACACTTGGAACCGGTCTAACAGCTCCTGGACTCCCACCGACGCCTGTCGGCGTAAACGCCCGGCATCGGCTCGTTGCTTATCCAGAGCCTTATAAACATCGGCGCTGAAGGGACGCCAGGTGTTGCGAATCACTCGGAGAGCCTCTTCTTCCCCTTCCGCCGCCTCCACCACCAGGCCGCCCATGGGCCGCAAGTAGGAGGCGGTGGGCAGATCCCTTACCCGGTCCGCCAAGCGGCCGAACTCCAAGCTCATTTCGCCCAGGGTTTGGATGACTTCAGAGCGGTCGCAGCCGCCTTCCGAATCCATCCAGTCGTCAAAGTCTCGATGGAACCCGTTCCAACTCTCCAAAAGCTCATCGAACTCCCGGGCAAAATCCTCCACCGCGGCGGTGTCCTCAGCCGAATCATCCCCGGTCAAGTCCTTCAGCTCTTTTTTGGTCTCCTTTAATTTATCCTTGCTTTCTTGCACTTTGTCGTCAAAGGAGTCAAATGCCGAGGCACTGGACGCACCCTCTTCCAAACTCTCGATCTTGCTTTTCAGCCCTGCCAAACCCCTTTTTTGGGAGTCGGCGGCCGCCGCCAGCGCTTCAGCTAGATCTTCTGCCTTATCCGCTGAGGGCAAGTCCTTAACACCGGTTATGATGGAGTCAAAGTTACCGATCAATTCGTCAATCCGGGCCAGAACTGCCGCTGGTTCCAATTCAGCCAGGTCATTTTTTAGGGATTCGTAACTGCCGTGGAACTCCTCCCAGTCGGCCTGGAGGTCGTCAAAGGCGTCGGAAAATTCATTTAGCTCTTCCAGTGCCTCAGGGTCGGTCTCCTCCTGAAGGTCGGTCAGCTTATCCTCCACTCCTTTCTGGGCCGCAGCGGAGTCCACCCGCTTGGAGGCCACGGCTTCCAACAGCGAATCGTCACCGGGCTGCCACCGGTCTCGCAAACGGCGCAAGGCCGCGGCCTCCCCCTGGCTGGCCTCAATTAGCTTGTCCGCCAGTCCCCGCACGCTGGACGGGCGGGAAAGGGACAGGGTTTGCTCATTTACATCGTTGAAATGACTGGCGAAGCCCCGAAAGGCCTGCTGGGCCGCACTGGGATCACAGGCAACCAGCCCCTCCCGCCAGATATCGAATTCGACATGAAAAGTGTCCCAATCCTTCTCGATGAACCCGTAGTCGCGGGCAAACTGCTGAGCCACATCTTTGGCCTGCTCCGGCACCGGCGTGGGGCCGGTTGTGGTGGATTCAGAAGCGGAGGGTGGTGCCGGAGTTTCATTGGATTGGCAAGCGATGGATAAAACTAGTAGGAGAATTCCAGCCGCGGGCAGTAGCGGCTTAATATTGATCTTCATTCAGTCTTGTACACCCCAACAAAATCATCCACCAACCCGCTCCTAAAATCTCCCGAAGTCAATTGATTTACCGCGTCCTTCAAGCTGTCCGTTGAGTCGGCCAATATCACCAGAGTATCCCGGTCCTGGTTTCGGTTCAGCAGGATTAGGGCGGTGCCCTCCACTTCGATGTTGGAAGTGAAAGGCGTACTCAGGTCCTCCCCCAATTGGATTCCAGATTCGGCCAGATAACGAGCGGCCCGGGGCGAATCGGCATAGAGCCCGAGGATAATGGTGTCCCTGGCTATGTCCTCAACACCCCGCAACGTGGCGCCAACCCCAGCTCCTGACAAGTTGTTCTTCAGATCGACCGCCAGGCTAAACAGAGAAGGCTGCTCAACCAGAATGTCGACCTCGCCACCCAGATAATTGGGGAAGTCCGACAGGTCAAATTCCCGCGTGCCGGTGGTCAAAAAATCCGCCAGATTGGAGATCAGCTGCCCATTATCCAGGATTGAATCTTGCGGAGGTATCATGAAAGTCAGGTCGTACAGGGCCAGCACGTTGTTACGGTTACCCCAAACCAAGGGCTGGAACGGTTCTATCTGGTCGGTGATGGATGACCTGGTGTTGGTGTTGTCGGTAAATGCCAGGCCCGGGCCGGATGATTTAACCGACCCGGCGGTGTAAAGCACAATTTCTTCCAGGCCTTGGGTCAACTGGTCCGGCTGAAAATCCCTGACATAAATGTGCTTAAAGTTCAGGTCATTTTCGTGGATGTTGTAGAGGTAATCGGGCTGGAAATCCAGGCCAAACCTGCCGGCCAGGCTGTTGATGTCGTTTCGCCGGGTGGGATCCCCGATCAGCAGCACCTCTCCGCCCTTGCCGGCGAATTTCTCCACCAGGCCCGCTTCCCGGCTGGAATAGGAATCCCGCGGCAGGATTACCAGGAAGGAATCGGCTCCCCGGAGCCCCTCCTCCAGTTGGGAAGTCCTTCCGATTCGTCCGCGGAGCCGAAATCGCCCAAATATTTTATCTCATAGCCCCGCGGGCCAATTCTGTTGAGAAGGGAGACTACCTCCGCTGGTTGAAAACTATTGCGGTGGGCCGCATCCACCAGCAGCACGCCGTCCCGCGCCAGCCGCGAAGGACGGTCGACAAAGCTGCCTGTGCTAGCTGGGAACCGCTGAATCTGATCAAAA
>JADFQT010000187.1 GCA_022561675.1 Chloroflexota bacterium | reverse complement strand
TTCGCCGGGGTTCAACGCCTGCCCGTAATTTTTATTTGTGAAAACAACGGTTACGCTATATCGGTGCCCCTGCGAAAGCAGATGAACCTGGACGACGTGGCCAGCCGTGCCGCCGGCTACGGCTTCCCGGGGTTCGTAGTGGACGGAATGGACTTTGTTCAATCCTATGAGGCCACCCGTCTGGCGATAGGCCACGCCCGGGAGCAGGGCCCGGTTTTGCTGGAGATACCCCAGGACCTGGGCACCGAAGAGATTAGCGAGGAAGACTTTGACTACGTGCCACCCCCGATAGTGCGCAGCGCCGGAGACCCGGACGCTATTGCCAGGGCGGCGCGGGCTTTGCTTTCAGCGCAGCGGCCGATAATTCAGGCAGGGCAGGGGGTGCTGTATGCTGAAGCCACCGATGAACTGGTAAAGCTGGCGGAGTTCCTTCAGGTGCCGGTGATGACCACGCTGGAAGGCAAGAGCGCATTCCCGGAAAACCATCCGTTGTCGGTGGGCATTGGCGGCTCCAGCGCTACCGCCGGAGTACACCGGTTCTTGACCGATGCCGACCTGGTGTTCGGTATAGGCTGCTCTTTCATCAAAAGCAACTTCAGTTCGCCCATTCCGCCCGGCAAGGTGCTGATCCACGCAACCAACAGCGATGGCGACATCAACAAGGACTACCAGACCCAGCACCCGGTGGTGGGAGACGCCAAGCTCGTGTTGTCCCAATTCCTGGAAGAGGTCAAGCATCAGGCCGGCTCGGAGGGCCGTCCGGCAAATCAGGCGTTGCTGCGAGAAATAGAGTCCACCAGAGAGAAATGGCTGTCGGAGTGGATGCCCCGCCTGACCTCGGACGAGACGCCGATAAACCCCTACCGGGTAATTTGGGATGTAATGCACACTATAGATTTGGACAATTGCATCGTCACCCACGAATCAGGCAGTCCCAGGGAGCAGGTCAGCCCCTTCTGGGAGGCCCGGGCTCCCCGCAGCTTCATCGGCTGGGGCAAGTCCACTCAGTTGGGTTACAGCTTGGGTTTGGCTATGGGTGCCAAGCTGGCCGCGCCGGGAAAGCAGGTAGTCAATTTTATGGGAGATGCCGCCTTTGGCATGGTCGGTCTCGACGTAGAGACCGCCGTGCGGGAGCGGATTCCCATAACTACTATCGTTCTGAACAACTCCACCATGGGAATATATCCCGACAGCCGCATGCCGGTGGCGGTGGAACGGTACAACACCAAGCAGCTGTCGGGTAATTTCTCCGGAGTGGCAGAGGCCCTGGGGGTCTACAGCGAAAGGCTCACCGATCCCCAGGAGATCATTCCGGCCTTCCGGCGGGCGCAGGAGATGAACCAGGCCGGCCGGCCGGCATTGCTGGAGTTCATCACCAAAGAAGAGGGGGTGTTTTCCAAGTTTCAGTTTGTTTAGGGGAGTTCCCGTTGGGCGGGCGGTGGGGCGGCTAAGATCAACGCCAAACTGTCCAGGGCCAACAACGCAAAGTAGAGGGTTGTGCTAGAGCAGTTCCCTACCACCTGCAGACCAGATGGAAACCGGCGCCATGCTTTTTGGAGCAACTAGGATTGTTAAGATTTGCCCTGGCGAAGAAGGGAAGTCCCACTTTGAGCAAGTTGACTCGAAGGATCCGACTGATGCGGTTCGGTAAAAAAGGAAATGCCCCTGAAATTTGCGTCCAGGGGCTTAGGGCCGGTTTGATTCCCGAGCTGGCGCCGATTAGGGTTATCGACCGGTAAGACCTCGCCTCCAGCCCTCGCTCTCAGCGATGTCGCGCTCTAGTTTAGCCTGCTCAGACATGGCGGGGCCTACTAACCAGTCGTGGACATGGGACACTTCCCTGACCAGTTTGGAAAATAGCTCTCCGGTTTGGGCGGCCTTGTGAAGGTGTATAAACATTTCTGACCTCTCTCGAATACTGATCCAGCGGTATTATTTGTATTTATAATATCACAGCAACAGTATCTCGTCAAGAGATATTATACGCCCACTAATATTGGAGTTTAAAATGATAAGCCGGGTGGGCCCCGGTGCTAACCGTGGGCTGGGTGTTAGGCACGGTGATGGGTTTACCAAAGGCGAAGGCCTGCGCCGCGACAATAGCGATCTCGTGGTTAGGTACAATTTCTCCGTGCCATCGCCTTGCCCACTATTTGACTGGATCAGGATGCCGAACTTGTTCGAGTGCCCGGACTCATACCAGAGATGAATGGGTCTGTTTCCGTCTTCCCTTTGATACGGTCGTACGGAAACCATGTTAGCCAATCAGGGGTGCGTATAGATTACGGTTACATCTACCTCGCCGGTCCCTGATTCAGACCCAGCTGTTGGGCCCACAGAGTCTCTCCACAGACCTTGTCATAGATAATCCGGCGGCCAAAGATCGACCCTCAGGGTCTCCTCGCACCAGCGGGCGACCCCGAGCAGCTTGCCCTCGTCGAAAGGCAGGCCCGCAAGCTGTATCCCCAGGGGGAGACCGGAATCGGCTAGCCCGGAGGGTAGGGTTATGGTGGGAAGGCCACCGGAAGTCCAAGGCGCTTGGAACACCGCGTCCCCGGTAGTAGTCAGGTCTTGGGGCGCGGGCGCTGGAGTGGCGGGCATCAGCACCGCATCCACCCGCCGCACCATTTCCGCCAGGTCTTTCCTTAGCTGCCGGCGCAGTCGCTGGGCCTGCAAGTAGTCGACGCCGGAAACCAGCAATCCCATCTCAATGTTGCTTCGTATCTTGGGGCCGTACTCATCGGCCCGGTCCCTATACCATGCCTGATGGAAGGCTGCGGCCTCAACATTACTGACCAGGCGCTGGCAGCTGTGGGCCGTGGCGAAGCTTTCCGGCAAAGCCACCTCTTCGATCACAGCCCCGGCTTGGGCCAGCTTTTGGGCCACCTCCTCAGTGTGCCTTTGCACTTCTGGCACGGAACGCTGGAAAAATAGTCCTTGATCAACCCGATGTGCGGCGGACCGGTTCGTTCGGCCATCTGAGCCCGAAAGTCAGGCACCGGCTCGGTGGATGAGCCTGGGTCCAGAGGGTCATGGCCAGACAGCGCCTGAAGCAAGATGGCGGCGTCCTCCACTCGCCGAACCAATATGCCCACGGTATCCAGTGACCAACTCAGGGGTACCACTCCATACCTGCTGATACGGCCATAAGTAGGTTTGAGTCCCACAATGCCGTTGTAGGCGGCGGGACGGCAGGTGGATCCGCCGGTCTGGGAACCCAGAGCCCCGGCGCACATGCCCGTGGCCACCGCCACCGAAGAGCCGCTGCTGGAGCCCCCGGGGGTGTGGGCCGGGTTCCACGGATTCCGGGTTGGAGAAGGATCGCTGGAGGCGAACTCGGTGGTGACCGCCTTCCCCAGAATTATGGCCCCGGCCGCCTTCAACCGGCTTACCGCAGTGGCGTCGTAGCTGGGCACAAAATCGGCGAAGATTCGGGAACAGGCGCTGGTTTTCATGCCGGCGGTATAGAAGATGTCCTTCAACCCGATGGGAATGCCATGGAGGGGACCCAGCGAACCTCCATCCAGGCCTGATTCCCGCTGCTGTGCGGCACCCAGCACCTCTTCCCGGTCGATGGTCACCCAGGCTTGTAGCGCCGGCTCCAGGCGATCGATTCGGCACAGCAGGGACTGGGCAAGAGTAACCGGAGAAAGTTGTTTCTCCCGGATTTGCCTGGCCGCGTCAGCGATACCCAGGGCATACGGTTCAACCATGATTCACCTCTCCGCAAATGACGGCACCACTCATCCAACAGGGTTCCGGGAGCCGTTCCTTCCGGTTCACAATAAAGAAGCCTGCCGGAACCCCACTCCTGGATTCTTATTGCCGGAACCCTATTGATAAAACCCGGGCTCAACCGATGGGTCGGGCAAATGGGTGGCTATCTGGTGCAGGTTACCGGCCGTCTGTTCTATGGAAGTCCGAAGCTCTTGCGCCCGTTCCTCTCCCCAAAGGCGTCGCGCATCGGCGAGAAGCCGCGAGAGGATCTCCGCCAAAGATTCCCCCGGTTCCACATCCGTCATGGCTCGCTCCTCCGTGAAGTGCGCATTTCAGTGGTCTGCCAAGAAAGCGGCTCAGCGCGCCGTCCAGCCGCCATCCACTATGAGCAGGTGACCGGTGGTGGCTCCGGCCGATGGGCTGGCCAGATATACCGCGGCGCCTACAAGCTCCTCTGGCCGCATCCGCCGCCCCAAGGGCATGTGGGCCGTTAGGTCCTGGTCCAACTCCTCCGGGGAGCGGGAATCGGCGGCCAGCAGACCCGGAGTTTCGGTCGGGCCAGGGCCGATGGCGTTAACGGTGATTCCGTGCTGGATCCACTCGAGGGCCAATACCTGGGTGAGGCTGGCCACCCCGCCCTTGCTGGCGCAGTAGGCTGCCCGGTTTTCGCCAGCCACCACGGCCAACTGGGAAGCGATGTTGATGATTCGCCCGTAGCCCTGAGGGATCATATGTCGAGCCGCAGCCTGGGAACAGAAGAAGGTTCCCTTTAAATTGGTGCTGATTACCGCATCCCAATCTTCCTCGGTGACCTCCACCGCAGCCTGGCGACGGCGAATGCCGGCGTTGTTGACCAGGATGTCCAGCCGCCCAAACTCTTCCACCACCCGGACTATGCCGGTGTTGATCTCCTCGATTATCTGCACATCCATCTGATAAGCCGCGCTGCGCCTCCCCAAGTCTTCTATGCGGGCTTGAACGCCGCTGGCCTCAGCCATCCCCGCTGGGAGGTCGGAAACCGCCACGTCGGCTCCGGCTTGGGCCAAGCCAACGGCCAGCGCCTCGCCGATACCGCGACCGGAGCCGGTAACCAGGGCAACCATCCCGTCCAGATTCAGGCCGGAATATGGCATTTCAACGTCCCGTCCCTCTGGGTAATGCCGCCATTATACCGCAGCTCCCTCCCGCCGCCGGTGGGCGCCATGTTTTCTCGTGAGGTTGACTTGACCCGGTGGATACTCCGGAAGGTCCTTGCGGCTAAGCTCCAGTCCAAAAATTGCTGGCTAGATTTCACTGTAGAGTTCCTCTCCTCGATGCAAACGAAGGGCAATTTGGTAGGTCTGGCCGACGGCCCGGGGGGTAGGAGCGGGGAGGAGCCATTGGGGGTTACGGCGTCAATATATCCAGGGCCCGGGTCATCGTCAAGGGCAGAGTGGAGCCTGGATCAGCATCGGGGATGTTCATGGGCGAGTCCAGCACCATTT
>JADFQT010000186.1 GCA_022561675.1 Chloroflexota bacterium | reverse complement strand
CACACCCGGCAGTTGCTGGAGATACGCCTGATGGAGGCTGGCGGAGAAGTGGACCGGCAGACTGCCGCCAAAGACCTTTTCGATGAGCGATTCCTGATCAAGCGCCCGCTGCTCCAGGCGATAGATGAAAGCCGGGAAGGGCCGCCGGTATTGCTGATCGACGAGCTGGACCGGGCCGATGAGGAGTTTGAGGGTTTTCTGCTGGAGTTGCTGGGCGACTTTCAGATTACCATTCCGGAGTTGGGGACCTTTCGCGCCGTCCATCCCCCCATAGTGGTGATTACCTCCAACCGAACCAGGGAGATCCATGACGCCCTGAAGCGGCGCTGCCTCTACTATTGGGTCGATTATCCCGACTACCAGAAGGAGTTGCAGATAGTTACATCCCGCCTACCCGATGCTCCCCGGCGGTTGGCGGAGCAGGTTACCGGATTCATCCAAGAGCTGCGGGAAACGGAGCTTTTCAAGATTCCGGGTGTCTCGGAGACCCTGGACTGGACCGCCGCATTGCTGGCCTTGAATCAAACCACTCTCGATCCCCAGGTAATTGAGGACACATTGGGCATTATGCTCAAGTACCAGGACGATATTGAGCAGGTGCGAGGGGAGCCGATACACGCCTTACTGGAACGTTCCCAAAATAGGGGACCACGACGCGGCGGCCGGGGCGGCGGCGCGTGAACCCGGCGGCCTGGAGAATGGGGCGGATTTGAAAACCCGGCTGCAAGTGGTCGTGGTCGGCGCCGGAATCGTCGGAGCCTCCATCGCCTATCACCTGACTCAGCGAGGGGCTCGGGTAACGGTCGTTGACTCCGGCAAGGCGGGATTCGGCGCATCCAGCCATTCCTTTGCCTGGATTAACGCCGGTGCCAAAAGCCCCGCGGCCTACCACGACCTGAACCGCCGTTCCCTGGAAATGTGGGACCGTTTCGCCCAGCGGTTGGGCTGCGACGTTGGATTACGCTGGGGCGGCAAGCTCAGCTGGGAAGCCACTTCTGAAGGAGCGGCCGCCCTGAAAGAGCGAGTGGGCCAGCTCCAGGAGTGGGGTTATCCCTCCCGGCTATTGGATGAGGCGGAGCTGCACCGTTTGGCGCCGGAGTTGTCCTTGGGCACGGTGACGGCGGCGGAATTCAGCGAAATTGAGGGGCAGGTCGAACCCCAAATGGTGGTAGATGCTTGCCTGTGGCGGGCAAGGGAGTTGGGAGCCAAGCTGGTGGAGGGAACCTCGGTAACCGCTTTCGCCCGGAGCAAGGGAAGGCCCAGGGTCGAGAGCCTGGAGACCAGCGGCGGCAGCCTGCCCTGCGATGTGGTGGTGCTGGCAGCCGGAGTGAGTACCACCGAGCTGGCGGCTAAAGCCGGAGTTCATGTTCCCCAGGAAGAAAGTCCCGGCGTGGTCATCCGGACCGACCCTCGACCTCCGCTGCTCCCAACGGTGCCGGTGGTCTACGCTCCGGCCCTGGACCCGGATCACCCGGCCTTGGTTCGATCCGAGATTCATCTGCGGCAATGCCACGACGGGAGCTTGATGATCGGGGAGGGTAATCAGGAGAGCCTGCGACGGGACGACACCCAGGCCCATGCCGACGATCTGCTGGGTCGTGCTATTCATTACCTGCCGTCCCTGGCGGGGGCCCGGGCAATTACCGTGCCGGTTGGCTACCGCCCAATGCCCTTGGACGGCTATCCGGTTCTGGGGTTCCCGGCTCCAAATTCTACTGAAGCAGCCCCCAACGTCTACATAGCGCTGACCCACAGCGGGGTAACCCTGGCGCCCCTCATCGGCGAGCTGGCAGCCATTGAGATAGTGGATGGTGTCCGCGTGGAAAGCCTGTCTCCCTACCGCCCGGAGAGGTTCCTGTGACTCCCCCGGAGATTGAACCGGAGACCGGATCGGGCGGCGGGGCCACCCCGCCTGCTGGGTCCACCCCGGAAGATAAGCCGGAGGCCCTGCTCCAAAACCTGATGTTGTTTGGAGAGGTGCTGCGCCGCATGGGCCTGAATTTCGGCTCCGCGAACATGCTGGACTTGGTGCGGGCCACCGAGGACGTGCCGGTAGGTCACAAGCAGGATTTTCGCCACGCCGCCCGCTGCCTCCTGGTCCATCGCAAGCCGGATTTGCCCCTATTCGACGAAGCATTTCAGGTATTCTGGCGGAGACCCTCCGCCGAGCAAACCACCAGAGACCTTCGCTCCATGGGGGAGCAGCGCCGTTACCGGGCCCCCCAGGTTCGGCCGGCCTCTGGCGATGAGGAGGGGCAGTCGCAGGATCGGGAATCCTCCGCCGATGAGGCAGCGCAGCCTGCGGTGGACCTGACCCGCACCTTCAGCGCCAGGGAGGTGCTCCGGGCCAAGGACTTTGCCCATTTTACGACCGATGAAATGGAACAAGCCCGGCAGATGATGGCGGAACTGGCCTGGGACCTGGGGCGGCGGCGCAGCCGGAGAAGGATACCAGGCCCTGGGTCCCAGATCGATTTGCGAAGGACATTTCGGCGCAACTTGAAGCACGGCGGCGAGCTGCTTGAGCTGGCGCATCGTCAGCTCAAGACCAAGCCCCGGTCCCTGGTGCTGATTTGCGATGTCAGCGGTTCCATGGAGCGCTACACCCGCATGCTGCTGCACTTCATTCACAGCGTTGCCGGTGAGCTGGGACAGGTGGAAGCGTTCCTTTTCGCCACCAGGCTCACCCGGATTACCCGCCAACTTAAATACCGCAGTATTGACGAAGCGGTGACCCAGGTCTCCCGGGCAGTGCCCGACTGGGCCGGGGGAACCCGCATCGGGGAAGCTTTGCGGAGCTTCAACTTCCAGTGGTCCCGCCGGATTCCGGTTAGTAAGGGCGTGGTCTTGATCATATCCGACGGCTGGGACCGGGGTGAGCCGGAGCTGCTGTCCAGAGAGATGGCGCGGCTCCAACGAAGTTGCCGCCGCCTAATTTGGTTGAATCCCCTGCTGGGCTCTCCCACCTTTGAGCCTTTGACTCAAGGACTGCAAGCGGCCCTGCCGTACGTCGACAACTTCCTACCGGTCCACAACTTCGACAGCCTTCAAGCCTTAGCTCACCATCTGAACGACCTGGAGCCGCGAAAACAGCCGTCACTATCCAGGGTCCACGCAGTCCGGGTCCAGGCGGGCGTTCCCGAAATTGTTGCCGGCAACCCGGAATTTCAGGGGACCGCCAAACCAGCAAGAGAGATAAACCCGGCTCTAGCCTCCACCTTTCGACATCCGCTGTGGGGACAGCGGAGGACTTGAAATCACCCCAACACCCGCTACCCGGCTCCGGAGCTAGTTCCCTGGTTCGATGCCCTAAGCCGCCTAGCAATTTGGACTAATTGCGCAGCGCCTCTCCTTGACGCAGACGTTAAATTCCTACGACAATCAGGGCAGCCACTGCCATCCGTGCCTCCGGTCAACCAGCATGCCATTCTGCCAGAATTGCGGTACTGAATCTGAAGCTAACGAACGGTTTTGCCGCCACTGCGGCGCGTCCCTTGCTGCATCGGTAGCCGGCAGGCCGACGGTCGAGCCAGCTCCAGTACCGGAAACGGCCGTCCGGGTTTTGCCCAATTACATCTCTCCGACCCGGTTTCTGGTGATGGTAGCCCTGTCCTCCGGACTGTATCTCTTCTACTGGTTTTACTTGACCTGGAAGCAATACCGGGATCATACCGGCCAAGAGGTTTTTCCAGTCTGGCATTCATTGACCCAGTTCGTGCCCATATACGGTTGGTTTAGGGTGCACGCCCATGTTCGCGCCTACAAAGAGCTGATGATCAACTCGGGCGTGCCCAACTCCCTGAGCCCGGGTTGGGCAGTCGTGATCAGGATAATCGCATCGTTGCTTTTTTTGTTTGGACTGCCGACAGCCCTTGGGGAGTTGGCTCAAAGGCCTGAGTCGGCACTCACGATCCTAGATTTGGTCGCCGACTTTGGCGAGCTGTCCCAGAGGACTGTAGTGGTATTCAAGATCCTAAATCTTGTGTCTACCGCCCTATCGGCAGGTATACTGCTCCAGGTGCAGGGAAATCTAAACCGCTATTGGGCCAGCCTGCCGGAGGTGATCTCCGGTGGAGTGCCCTTGGTGAGCGCCAAAATTAGCGCGGTAGAGATAATCCTGCTAGTGGTTGGCCTCTGGATCTGGTTCAATACATTAATGCTTTTTTTCGGTCCGACATACCAGGCCGGTGGTCTCGGCGCATAATTTCTCCTCCTGGCTCCTATCTCGGAAAAGACGCCACTCCCCGTACTTGCGGCTTACCGACTCCTCACCGTTAACTCCTGGGGCAAACGGAAGCCCCGTCTCTGAGCCCACTCCACCAGACCGAAGGATAACGCTACCAGAATTCCTCCTACCGCAGCGTCCAAGATAAAATGGTTGCCGGTAATAACGATGGCGCTGAAGGTCAACACGGGGTAGAGAATACCCAGGTATTTACGCCAACCCGTCATCGACCGGTAGAACAGCACCCCGAAAATCGCGGTCCAGCTAAAGTGCAGGCTGGGTACCGCGGCGTTGGTGTTGTAAAAGGCGGTCATCTGGGGACTGCCGTAGAAGGTGGGGCCGTAGGTTTGGATCGAATCCAGAAGGCCAGGCACCGACTTGAAGGGCGGCGCCACCGGCAGCAGCAAAAAGAAGGTCAAGGCCAGCAACAGGTTTAGGACCAGGACGTTTCTGTAGTAGTAGTACTTGGTGCGGCGATGCAGGTACAGCACCAGGCCCATGCCCAGGATGATGGGCCAGTAGGTGATGATATAGACCCAATTGAAAAAGATTAGCAGGCCGGGGCCTTGGTCCACCAACCAACTCTGCCACGCCGGCTCCACAAAAATGCCCAGGCTTCTCTCGATCGAGATGACTCTTTCTGCATTTAGCAGGGCTGCCGATTCATCGAACAGCAGCCCCCGGGTAATCCAATAGACCAGGTAACACCCCAGGTAGAGCCCTACCTCCAGCCCGGGCACTAGCCATCGCCGCCTCGCCCCGGAAATTTGGGGGGTATTTGGAGTGGCGTTTCGAGTAGGGGAGATGGTCACCAAAACCACGTTTCGCGTGCTGATCGCCAGGAACCGCCAGGGCAGACCGCCGTGGCTATGATTAAACGCCGACGAGACAGGCGCCAGCGAGACGGGAAAAGTGTAGGGCAATAACCGCGCAGGCCTCGGCGATGTCGGAACATCTTACATGAGGCGCCTTTGGCCCCGGGTTAGCCCTCAATGGGGGCTG
>JADFQT010000185.1 GCA_022561675.1 Chloroflexota bacterium | reverse complement strand
GTCGTACCAATAGCGCTGCCGCTTTTGAATGAGAATCTCATTCTTCATCCCGGAAGTGTCGGGGAGCTGTTGGATTTTACTGTCGTCGTCGCCCGCCATGAAAGCGGCGGTGGCCAGGGTCAGCGCCGAGCCCGCTCCGGAAGTAATATACGCAGCGGGGACATCTACCATCTCTGCGATGGCTTGGCCGGCCTTCTCCTCCAGCTCCATCAGCGGGACGTAAGCATCGTCGGCCTGTTCCATTGCTTCCCTTACTTCAGGAAAGGGGGTCGACCCGCCCAGCATCGTAACGCTACCCATGGCGTTGATCACCGGCCTGACCCCCAGCTCCCGGTATATCTCTCCCCAGTTCCTATCTGGCATTAGGTCTACCTCCCTTACAGCTGTCAATCGGTTATTTTGCAGGTCTGAGGCCGCCAGGGCTGCACATGTTTATTTGCAATCAAGGTTGTTTCCAGCGATACATGCCGACCGTCACACCGCCTGGCCGTCAAAGGGGTGCGTGCGGGTCCTTCGCAAAACAGATGTTACCCTTTTTCGGTCGTCCTAAAAAGACTGAAAGTCATCTGGATCCCATATGCGATGCGTACCTCAAACCGCAGGTGAAAGTTGCCCTCCTGGTCTTTGACCTCCTAGTGTTTGCCGGGATATTTTAGCATCAGGAGACCATGCCGGAGGGCAGATGGTCCACACGGTTGAGCGAAAGCACTTCGGTGGTGCTGCCCTTCCGGATGCTAATTCGGGATATTCCAGTGTTATTGTGCCGGTAGTAGATATGGTTCCCGGGGAGTTGGTCCAGCAACGCCTTGAAAAGGATGTTGATGAAAGTGCCGTGGCTAATAATAGCGACCCGATCCTCGACGTCGGACATGGCTACCAAGTCTTCAGCCACCCTGATGGCCCGTCCGCCGGCGGTAGGAGGGTCTTCACGGTCCCGGTTCCACCAGCCCTCTTCGGTAACCCCGGGTGGTAGTTGGTAGTCTGGGTATTTGGCCAGTATCTCCGACCGGGTCATGCCCGGGTAACCCACCGATCCCCGGCCTTCTCCATGATCGAGAAACATTCCCCCGCGCTCGTGGATGTCGACCCAGACTTTGGGTATCAGCCCCAGAGCTTCCTGGATCGGATGGGCTGTTTGCAGACTACGTAACATGGGGCTACAGTAAAGCGACGTAATTCCGTAACCCATCCTCTCCACTGCCCTTGCCGAACCTGGCGCCGCTCCTGGGACAAGGTCCTGGGTGGCGCCCGTGGCCAGGTGCTGGGCAAGGATTTCCGCCTGCCGCTGCCCCAGCTCGGTAATTGGCGGATCCACCACCCGGTCTCGGTTGTCGCTCAGGGAGTTGTTGCCTGATTCGGCGTGTCGAATGATAAATAGCTCTATGGTTCACCTCGCTTCCGAATTATTGGATTCCGATTATCAGACTGCCTAAGAGACTGTGTCAAAAGATACCCGGGCATAGCACAATTCTCTGCACATCATTCCGGCGCAGGCCGGAATACAGCGTCATCTACCCATCAACCAGAGGGCGGCATCTGGGCTCCGGCTTTCGCCGGAGCGACGAATACGCCGCCACAGGGCCCATCCATGCTTTTGACACCAGCTCTATGTGGAATTGGTTATGGCTGAGCCGCCCTGGTTGCGAGCCTATGATGTGTCCAGGGTGATCCTTTCTCCAGCATAAGAGCGGCCCAGCAACTCCGCGATGACGGCATTGTACCCCCTGGCTGCTCCTCCCGCCGGCCTCCAGAGCCGTAACCTGGCGCTTGACCACCTCATTGGCCCTGGTAAACTCGGCCTCACTTCAAGCGCCTCGCTTCAACCCGTCGCATAATGATTGGGTGAGAACCTGCCTCAAATCCGTTGGAAAACGAGCTGCCGCATGCCCCATTCAATCTGGCTTCTGCCTCCCGTGGTCCGGCTCAGAGTAAGCAGGTCTTGTTCCATGCGTTGTATTTCGGTGCCGGCGGAATTAGCGTGGATGAAGGGATGGTCTTTCAAAGACTGCAGGTTCAGGTAGAACATGGTGGCGGCATCGGCATTTGTGATTGAAAGGCGATAGACCCGGCTCAGGCGGGTCTTCAGACAATCGGTGTTCTTCAGATTGTCCAACAACCCTCCAGGGTAAAGGCTGTTGGACTGGCTCGCCAGTATGGCTTCAGTCATCTCTAGGTAATCGGTGAACACGGAAAGCGAGGTGTCTATCCACTCGGCTTCCTCCATAAGCAGGTACCCATTACTCTGGAGCTGGGTGGCCCAAGATGAGATCGTTGCTTCCGGTTCTGCCAAATGGGTTATAAGAAACCGGCAATAAAGCAGATTGGCTGGCCCTATTGGAAAAGGCACCTTGGTAATATCGTGGAGGTGAAAAGAGGGGTTCTCGCCTTCACCGTCATGAACCGATGAACGGGCGAGTGAGATAAAAGCCTTGGAGTTGTCCAGGCCGGAAACGCGTTGGCACCCCAGGGTCTGGGCCAGAAATCTGGTGGTATATCCAGGTCCACAGCCCAGGTCAACCGCATGAGCCGGGGCCCCGACACCCGCGTCCATGAGGAGGGCTTTGGTGGACTGGGCGAACACCTGGGCCAAAAACTCAAGACGGCGGGCAGCCACGTCACTGTCCGCGAATAGATAGCGGTGGCGATCGGGTTCGTTGGAAGGTTGAGCATTCATGGTGGCCACGGTATTAGTATTGCAGTAAACTCTCCTCTACAGCCAGGTGCAGCATCTGGCGGGCAATAGCAGCCTCTACTGGATGTAACTCCCACCGGGTCTGAATCTTACCGTCAACAACCACCGGATTAGTCTATGACCATTGGGTGGACGACCCGCCTGAACTACCGTTGCTACAACCCTACTCATGTTGGCCCTCACTCGCGCTGAGGTACGCCTACTCTCTGCTCCACCCATCCCGGCCCGACGCAGCGGACCTTTGATCCATTTGGTTAGTGTCCCCTGGCCCAGGAGCAGGTTGAAAATCAACCCTTTACCCCAGCCCACGCCGGGTGGCGTAGGCCGCGGCTTCAGTCCGGTTGGCTACGGCGGTCTTGTTGAGGATGTTGCCGACGTGGTAGCCAACGGTCCTGACGCTGATGAATAGCTCGTCAGCAATCTCTCGGTCGGTTCGCCCAGCAGCGATGAGCTGAAGCACCTCCACCTCGCGCTGGGTCAATCCATCGGGATATGCAGGGGGTTTGGCTGGCTGAGATGCGGCTCGCTCCTGAAGGTCAGCTACCCGCTCCATCAACGGCCGCATGCCCAGCTCGCTGGAAATCGCCAGGGATTCGTCCAGCAGGGACACGGCCTTCTCCCGGTCGCCGGGGATGCCACGTTTGAGCAGGGTGTCGGCGTAATCATGGCAGGTCCAAGCCAACTCCGGCCTGTATCCAGCCTTGCCGCAGAAGGTCAGGGCATCTTCGAAGTGGGCCACGGCCTGGTCCAGGTTGCCCACGGTCTGAGACAGGAGGCCGAGCAGGCGGTCGGCGGCCAACCCAGGCCCAATCGGACCCTGGGGAGACATGGTGCCGCGCAAAGGTTCCAGCGTGCCATACAACTCCCCGGCTGCCATCGCGTCGCCCCGCTGAACTGCTATCAGGGCCAAGCCTATTCGGGCTGCGTGTCGCACAGCCGGGAAAGCAGAGGGCGAGGTGAGAACGGACTCGGCGATGGCCTCGACTACGTCGAACCGGGTCATCTCCTTGGTGATATAGGCCACTACGGGTATGACCACGGCAGGGACGGTATTCGATGTGAAGGCCGCCATGTAGGACGGGCTCGGGTGGACATTCTCCAGGAGTCGTTCCACATGGGCCCCGCCGGCGTCGAAATTACCTACTTGGTACTCCAGCAACGCCCTGCCTCCGAGTAAGTTGGCTTCTCGTGGAGACATAGCCAGGCCGCGTTCGCTGAAGTTTCGAGCGGCTTGCCAGTCACCCTTGGCGCTACTCACATTTTCGTTGGCTTCCATGGCGGAGGTCTGCCACTGGCGGGCACCCGACCGCGCCGCCGGTTCCAACATAGCTGAAGCGTGTTGAGCAGCCTCCTCCAAATCCCCCATCGCATACAGGACGTGCACGAGGTCATGCCGAGCGTGGGACTCATGGCCTGGCTGCACGACACGGGCGGCTAGCGTGATGGCTCGCCGGTTTCGGTCCAGGCTCTCTTCGAAGCGGCAGTGAGTGAAGTCCACACAGGCCGCAGCCACAAGCGTTTGCATTTCCAAACCTAAGTCCTGGTGCTGGCGCGCAATTGCCAGGGCACTGTGGAACGCCTCTTGAGCCCTCTCATAGTCCGTTCTTAGCCCCTGAGAAATGTAGCGGGACAGGAGCCTCCCAGCATTGTGGGAGTCCGGCGGGACCAACTCAAGGGCCTCTTGGATAAGTTCACCTCCGCCGAAGTTCTGAGATGTCACGATGGAAACCGCCCGGTCCACATCCCCGGCCGCCACGTAGTAGTCGAAAGCCCGGGCGATACCACTAGGAAGTGCCTGTGTCCCCGCCCGCTGCCTTTCTTGCGTACCTATTAGTGCTCGACCAAGACCCGACAGTAACGCCGCGCCCTCCGCGTCCGGCGCGGGCTCCGTTCCGGACAAGGTTATGTCCCGGGCAGCCAAGCCCCTTTCGAAATGAGAAAGTGCATCTTCGTAGGCGTAGGCAGTCAGCGCCTGCTCGCCGGCGATCAGTGAATAGTGGGCAAACTTGTGATGGTCTGTGGAGGGAGCCGCCGCTCCGAAATGGTATGCCAGCTCGGACGCGTGGGCCTCCTGGCTTGGTCCATACAGCTCTTCCAACGCCTCCCCAATCTGGGCGTGCAGCCGCACCCGGCGGGCTGCTGACAACTCCCTCCCCAGGGTATCCCGAATCAGCGAATGGCTGAACTGATAGCGTTCCGGAAGCCCCGGCGACTCCTCTATCAAGTGGGCCTGCAAGGCCTCGTCTAGTGCCGTCAGCAGTTGCTCGTCAGACCAACCGTTCATCAGCCGGCTCAGCAGCCGCAGCTCGAAATTCCTGCCGACCATGGAAGCCGCAATCAGCGTCTGGTTGCACTGCTCCGATAGCCGGTTGAGGCGCTGTCCGATTACCTCTCGGACTCCCTGAGGGATGCTGATCCTAGGCGGCTCGTCGCTTGCTTCCGTGATAAGTTCATTACGATCCGAAAGCAGCCGAACCACTTCGGTCATGAAAAACGGATTTCCCTCGGTTTGGGCGTAGATGGTCTCGACGAACACCGGACTCGGGGTT
>JADFQT010000184.1 GCA_022561675.1 Chloroflexota bacterium | reverse complement strand
CCGCTGGAGCCAGGTTACCGATTTTTTCTAAACTGCTATGAAAGTCTAGGGATTTTCATCAGTGGTGGTGAACCGCAGATTCATGGTCCCTAATACCAACGTGAAACCCGCAGAGTTTGGCATTATCAATATGTGGGTCCCACCTTAGTTTTGGTTTATGAGCTCGGGGCCATTTTCGGTTGGACTTCGGTAGCTTCCCGGTTAGCTTCAAGCACGGAATCGTGTACGGTCCTGAACAGCAGAACAAAATCTTGCCGGTACGTGTCGATCTGAGCATGGTCTTGTCCTATGGTGCCCCTTTGGATTGTCTTTCCGGGGGTTGCACTTAAGGGTGGAGAACACTGGTCGCTGGCCAGCATGGCTTCCATTATCCTGACTGTCGCCTCCAAGGAATCCATTGAGAAGCCTCCTTCTTTATCCGATCGATTCTGTCCAGACTGGGTAGGCCGGTTTCCCGGCTCAAGCAGGCTGCTGTGTTTTTGACCCGCTGCGCTTGCCACCACGGATGGTGTCGGTGTAATCACCGCCCGGAACGGGAAGCCCACTTCATTAACGGCCCCACATTACCGCTGAATATTAGTCCTGCCGGCCGGCGCCGGCGAGAGTATTCACCCCTAAATAAGGGCAGCGAGAACACCAGGTTTGCCAGGGAGACGCTACTATCGGAAGGCTAGTCGGGCTGACTCAGGCCGGCCGCCGGCTTCACCAAAACCGTTACCGAATTCGAGCTCTTTCGGGAAGCCCCTCGACCTGTTGACGAGGCGCCGGGGATGCAGAAGCAGTTGTTCTGGTCGAACCTCGCGGGCCTGGAGAGCAAAGAACCTCCAAGCAACTTCCCAAGCAACTTCCAACCGGCGGAACTGACAGAAGCCATGCAAAACCCGTAAAAGAACGGGTGCGGGCATTAATCTGGAGACCGTTCCCCTCCTCAAGACCGGCGGTCACCGAAATTCAACCTTGCCGGACTGTATTTTCACCGGATCTTTCTCCAACCTCCGATAGCATGTCAGCCATATGGGATTTGGAGGGGCGGCGCTACCAACAGCCGAGCATCCCGCTGTCCGATCCAGGTGTAGCAGTCCCGTTCTTGCCGAAGGACTGGGACCGGCAGCGGCGGCTTAAGCCGGAGCCTGACTAGATCCGTGCCGGCCGACCAGGTTTTCAGGTGCTACCCCAATGGATACCCACCAGCTTATCTGCAAACGTAGAGAGCGGAGCGGGCGCCGTTACTAAAGGGACTAAAAAGCGCTTAGCCCGCTGGCAGCAGTTCCCTGGTCTCACCTCTGGACTATAGCTGAACCATAAACGAAAACCGCATCAGGGCATCAAGGGTGGAATGTCCTGTAACCGAGCCTCCCAGACCGTCGAGGAGCAACTGAGTATGAAGCGTTATCTTGTATGGAGCCTGTTCGTCCTATCGGCGTTGATAGTAGCCGGTTGCCGGCCTGAGGCTGAAACCACCGCGCCCGCGGTCAAGCCGGTCTCCAATGTCGCCACTCCCACGTCCACCCCGCCGGTCCAGGAAGATCTCCTGGACCAGGTCCCCAATGGCTACTCCGAACTGGTCCGCTGGGACGTTACAGGGCTGCTGGCCAGCCAAGGAGCGGAAGCGCTTAAGAAGGATTTCCGTAGTGAGTGGAAGTGGATCGAGGGATACGGCCTCAAAATTGAAGAGGTATCCGAGATAGTACAGGCTGTGGACCATGAGGGCAACACACTAGTGCTCTTCGCTGGTCAATTTGACTGGGACTTGATCCACAACCATCTCTACTATGAAGGCTTTGTCGATTCCACCTACCGAGATGTGGAGATATGGAAGCACCCGGAACAAGATGTGGTATTCGGCCTGCTGCCCGACCGGAACCAGGTTGTTGCCAGTACATCCGGAAGCGTGGCAGTGAGAGACACTATCCGAGCCCTGGAAAGGGGCTCGGGATTTCTGTTTGAGGACGTTAGTCCCGACGTAAAGCTGGCGCTGGCCAGGGCCAAGAAAGGGATTCACCTAGTTTGGGAGGAAGGATGCGACAGGTTCGACCAGCGGGGCTGTGAGCTAACCGCTTACGGAGTCCAATGGGGGGAAGACGAGTTCACCCTGGAACTGGTGTGGCTGTTCGGGTTCCAGGATGTGTCTTCCGCTAGGACTGCGGTAAAAAAGCTGGAAAGTTTCTTCGCAGAGAGCATGCCGCGAGAGGTGCAGGTTAGCCAGATCATCCAGGAAGGCGAGCTTGTGATAGTGGAGGCGAGCATCGACAAAGATCAGTTCTCCTTCTTGACCAGCGCCACCAAGATGGTGATCCGGCCGGAGCCCAAGGTACTCCCCCGCCCGGAGCCGACGCCCACCCCGGCAGTGCTTGCTGTATACGACCATATGGACGAGTCTGACCCGGCCCGAATCCGGCCTCCGGCCGGTCTGGTCAGCTGGTGGCCGGGCGATGGCAACACTAACGATATTATTGCCAGTAATCACGGCATCATGAGGGGCGGCGTAAACTTTGCCCCCGGGCTGATCGGCCAGGCCTTCCTGCTGGACGGCGAGAATGATGTCATTGAAGTGTCCGATAATTCGGGTCTAAACCTAGGGGGCGACCTCACGGTCGAGCTGTGGGCCAAGCGAACCACTCCGGCAGCCACTCCTGGAGCCACTCCGGGAGGTCCCGCCCAACTGATAGCCAAGGGCAGCGCCGAAAATGATGTACCCTCCATCTTCTCATTGGGCTTTGATCGGGACCGCCCCAGAGGAATGTTCCAGCGGTCCGACGCCTCCAAGGTCTCTGTCTACGCTCAGACGATTACCGATAACGAGTTCCACCACTACGCCTACGTGCGCAGCGGCAGCACTCACAAGATCTTCGTGGACGGCGAGCTTATTAAAACCGCCATCTTCACCGGTGGCGCCGGGGATTCTTCCGGCTTACCTCTAACCATCGGCGCGATCAAGGACGATTCCAGCCCTTCTGGGTTTAGCCAATTCTTCAGAGGGCTAATAGATGAGGTGTCGATTTACAATCGCGCCCTGGGGGACACCGAGATATTATCGGTATACGATGCTGGCGCCGCTGGAAAGGTCAAGCCAATTAGCGCTTTCTGCCGGGAATGGGACCTTTCGAAGGAATTCCGGGTGACTCCCTACCAGGAAAATCCAAATAGGGACGGCTGCGGCAACCTGGAGGTATGGTATTTCCTGGAGGGCGACCCACAGGAGTCTCAAATCAACAATCCCGCCAAGTATTCCCGGCTGGGCAATTTTGCCTCGTTCATGCAGTTCATCCCCGGTCTAGAGCATTGGCGCGGAAGCATCAGCCGGGCGGGTTCGGTTGACAAGTGGCCCGCCATTGGGCTCAACATCACTGGGGAGCCTCAGAATCTGCAGGGACTGATCTGGCCTTCCCGGGAAATTCTGATCCAGCCCCACTCCAACAAGGTCGTGATCGTGGGCTGGCGGAGTCCGATCGAAGGCGCGGTGACCGTTTCCGGTGAGTTAAGGGACCTGCATACCAGCTGCGGTGACGGCATATTGTGGTTCATAAGCCACTTCGACGGCCAGACCAGCACCACTGTGGCCTCGGGCGCGGTAATTAACGGCGGCTCCCAGGCCTTCCAGACCGGTTTCGGTGGCCGGAGCCTCGCCGGACTGGAAGTCGGCCGAGGGGATTTCCTGTACCTGGTGATCGACCCGATTCAGCAGGGCGTTTCCTGCGATTCTACCGGTCTCAGCATCGTGATTACTCCAAACAGGTGACATCCCGTTGGCCATAATTGCGGGTGGGAATCCGGTATTGCCGCGGATTCCATGGCCCCAGGTTTTAAGCTCAAATACCCCTGACCCTGGGGCCATTACCCTGGTACACCGTCCATTACCTCAATTGCGTCTTCAATCGAACCAATTGATACCCGTTGCTTTACGCCCGTGAATTATCGTGAACCTAGTGACAAAGGCAGGTTACGCCAAATGGGTTACCGCGCCGTTTAGAAGGTGGGTGAAAAGGCTATCTCTCCCTCCTTGGGATGCGGGGACTGGCCTCCACTAAGCCAGGCGCTGAAAGTCTTATATTTGGTTCTGAGATAATGAAAAAGAAAACAACCGGGGCCCCCGAGACCCTCAGTTTCCGGGTGAAAGTGGCCTACAATATATGGGCACGTGGTTGGGGATTGCTGGGCCGCAAAGAACTCAAAAAAGACGAGGGGCTCTGGTTAAGGCCCTGTAGCTCGGTCCATACATTATTGATGCGCTTCCCGGTGGACCTGATATACCTTGATTCTGAAAACCGCGTGGTCAAGACGCACCTCAGACTGCAGCCGTTCAAATTTTCGGCCGGCAACCGACAAACCCATAGCGTATTGGAGCTGCCCGAGGGGTTTCTCGTCCGCACCCATTTGGCTATTGGCGACAAGCTGGTAATAGTTCCTGCCGGCAAGAGGGAAGTGAAAATTTCCCTGGAAACCGGGGACCCCAGTAAAAGCCGGGGCTCGGGAGTGTCCAAAACCTCCGCCAGCCGAAAAAGGCGTCATACGAGATGGGTGCGGGTACTATTCCCCAGTCCTTTGTTTGTAGCGCCCGTGGCGCTGCCCATAATAATGTTTGGCATAGGTCTGGGTCTTGGGCTAAGGGGAGCACTGCAGCTGGTAGACGTGACCGCGGGCAACGCCCTTCGCGCCACTGGGAGAGTTTTAGGTCTGCGTAAGCCAAAGAGCGAATCTCCTGCCGACGAACCATCAGCTAGTCCTAATGGCGCCAGGAAGCGCCTGGGACTGGCGAATTCGGAAACAACCAATCCCGACGCGGAAGAGGCAGCCGTTCTGATCACATCGGACCTGGACGAGGGCCGGTTGTTCCGGGTGTCGGAGAAACCGGCAACCATCGGAACCGGTGAAAACTGCGACATCAGGCTGCCCGCCGCTGCGGGGATTGCAGAGGAGCACGCCCGGCTCTGGTGGCGGGATGGACGGCTTATGCTGCACCATATAGCGCCGGACCTGGTCACCCTCGTGGGGAGTAGGAAAATTCTATGGACCTCATTGGAAGATGGGGATGAGGCCGCTTGGATGAAACGCTATCCCCCGTCCTCTCCCCCGCTGCATGATGTCGGTAAGAATCTATCTTGACGAAAATGTTCATGCTTTCGTGGCCCAGGCGCTGCGACTGCGGGGGTGGGAGGCAACCACCACTGCAGCCCAAGGGCAACTGGGAGCAGGCGACTCCGACCAACTGGACTTTGCTACCCGCCACGGATACGCCATCGTCACCTACGACCCGAACTGC
>JADFQT010000183.1 GCA_022561675.1 Chloroflexota bacterium | reverse complement strand
TTGGCAGGCCCGGTAGGACGTCGGCCGTAGGACGGCGGCTTTCGGAGCAGATTGGACCAGCATCCCCCGGGCATCCCTCGCCATTTGACCTCTTGAGCCTTTAGCATCGCCGATCGGAGTTGCGTTGCGCCTTAACCGCCTTTCCAGACGTCCCAGACTGGCGGCCGAAGAGGCGGAGACCTCCACCGCAAAACGGCTTGGTTAACCCGCGCTAAAGATGGCTTAGCCCTGCTCCAATTGGTCTTGAGCCGAACCGAGGCCTTCCAGCGCCAGGCCATATCCCAACAAATCCTGCATCAACCGTTTTAGGTGCTGCGTCAGCAGAACCCGGGTGTAGCGCAACACCAGGGGAGGCTGTTGCGCCAATTGCTCCGCCAACTCCCATGCCCGGGGCAATAACTCGGATCGCGGCAAGACCTCATTCACCAAACCCAGCTCCCGAGCCTGATGCGCGGACAGGGTCTGTCCCGTTAGCAGAAAGTAACGGCCTCGGTTCATGCCCATCAGCAGCGGATAGATTATGTGCATACCATCGCCTGGAATCAGCCCGTTAACGAAGTGCCCGGAATCCTGAAAGGTAACTTGCTCAGCCGCCAGGACGATATCACATAGCAATGGCAACTCGGAATGGCGCAAGGCCGGACCATTGATGGCGCTGATCATCGGCACTTCAATATCCAGCAAGTTCATCTGCAATTGCTTGCCTTCCCAATAGGTGCTGTCCCATTCAGCAGGCGTTCTTTTGGGTCGAGTTTCGGGGGTGCCTTTGGGTCCGGTGAATTCGTCGCCCACCCCGGTCATAATGATGACCCGATTTTCCGGATCGCTACCAATATCCCGAAACGCCTGGGGCAATTCCCGATGGGGACCCGCTCCCCACTGGAGAGAGCCACCATCGCTGTGGAGAGTTATCTGGAGGATTCCATTTTGGCGTTCCATGCGGACATGCTGGTACTTGTTGGCGTATTGTTCTAAGTCGGCCATCCCGCTGCCTCCCGGTGATGAAGATGCAAGCACAGTACGGGAATAGCCAGTTCTTTTCAACCTACGCCGGCATTCCCGGATTTATCTTCACCGGAATTATCCTCAATTGGTAATCCGCATCATTTCAGTATTAACCCCGCTGTGCTATTCTCAAGAAGCGGGTCGCTACTCCTAAATTGAAACGACTGTCCCGTCTCTGTTGAGCTTGTTATGACGGAACCACAGGTAACCCAGCAGTACACGACCCCCTCAGATCCGGCCTGGCCCAACCTCAGGGCTCAACCCCGTAGCTTTTTCAAGGCCCCCCTATGCACTAACCTGGACGAACTGGATGCCGACGTGGCCTTCATCGGTATGCCCTTCGACCAGGGGACCTTCGGCCGCCCCGGCGCTCGATTCGGCCCCGATGCTATCCGCGATGCTCCCCGGGCCTACGCCTACTCGGACCCCTACGGGCAGCAGCGGGAAGCGGAAGGTTTTTACGACGTGGACCTGGAAGATGAGCTGCTGCGGTCCGTCACGATGGCCGACTGCGGAAACATTACCACTCTTCCTTCGGACGTCCTCAAGAACTTTGAAAAGCTGACTCAATCGGTCGAGAAGGTGGTCTCTCAGGGCTCATTTCCGGTTGTGGTCGGTGGCGACCACGCCATCACTTTCCCGGTGGTCCAAGGGCTTAGCAAGTTCGCTCCGCTGAACATAGTTCATTTTGACGCGCACCTGGACTACAGCCACGACTATCAGGGAGTCCTCCACACCCACGGCAGCCCCATCCGGCGCTGCCGGGAATTACCCTTCGTCAACCACATAACCTCAATCGGCATTCGCACGGCTCGCCGCCGGCCCTACGAGCAATCTCAGCAGGACGGCAGCCTGATCATCAGCGCCGATCGATTCCGGCGGTTGGGTCCCTCCGGCGTGGTCGACCTGATCCCTGAGGCGGAGAACCTGTACATCACCTTCGACATCGACGTGATGGACCCCAGCCAGGCTCCGGGGACCGGGACGCCGGAGGTGGGAGGACTTTATTACCAGGAAGCTCGGGAATGCCTTTCGGAGCTGGTTCGAAAATCCAACCTGGTCGGTTTTGACCTGGTGGAGGTTGCCCCGCCTTACGACCTTTCGGAATTGACCAGCCAACTGGGCGCCCGGCTGATTATCGATATCCTGGCAGCCCGCTTCCCATCTAAATAGCAATCTCAAATCGACCCATGTCATTCCGAAGGAGCGAAGCGACTGAGGAATCTAAATCTTCGCCCCCTAAAAGCTCATGCGCTAGAAATGCAGTTACACCATAGCCAATGGCGTCAGGACCATGTTCCCAGGGACTTTAGACCCCTCGCTTCGCTCGGGGTGACATATTTGGATAGTTACCAAATAGGGCTCCGGGCACAGGGCCTACGGACAGAAGGAAGGGTATGACAAGGCGGAGCATTGGCGCGCTGTTTGGTGAAGGTAGGACTTTCATTGGCGTCGTGCATTTGCCCGCCCTGCCCGGTTCACCTCGCTGGGCCGGTAACATGGACTGGGTACTGGACCGAGCTGAGGAGGAAGCCCTTGCCCTGCAAAGCGGGGGGGCTGATGGCATCATCGTTGAGAATTTTGGCGATGCCCCCTTCCGTATCGGCAGGGTGGATCCGGAAACCGTGGCCGGTGTGTCCTTGGCTGTAAATCGGATTCGCCAGGTAACGACTATACCCCTGGGAATCAACATGCTGCGAAACGACGCCCGCTCCGCCCTGGCAGTGGCCGCGGCGACGCAGGCCCAGTTTATCCGGGTCAATGTTCATTACGGAGTGATGGCCGCCGACGAAGGGCTGGTTGAGGGAGAGGCCTTCGCCACTTTGCGGCAGCGGCGACTGCTGGGGGCTGAGGTCCATATCCTGGCGGATGTGATGGTCAAGCACGCCGTGCCCCTGGGTTCCTCCGACCTGGGGCTGGTGGCCAGGGAGACCATCAGTCGGGGTCTGGCCGACGGCCTGATCATCAGCGGTCCAGCAACCGGCATGCCTGCGGTGGCCGAAGACGTGGAAACGGTACGAAGGGCACTACCGGATGGGCTGCTGCTGGTTGGCAGCGGGGTTAATCCCGACAATGCACAAGCGCTGCTGGCCCGGTCCGACGGGGCGATTGTCGGCACCTGGCTGAAGCGGAACGGCGTCATCACCAGCCCGATAGACCCAGAGCGAGTGAAGCAAATGTGCGCGAGCATCAAGAATGTGGCCGATGCAGACTGAGCCGCCTTTCCCCATTCCCAACCCTTCTTAACTGACCCGATACCCATTGGGCCTTGCCCAACGCGTTACAACCTCCTGCGAACTGGCCACCACAGCCTGCCGGAGAAACACCTTCTGCATCAAAAGTTGGTGCACTTCAGGATCCCGGTCGGCGCAACCGTCTTCCACCACGATCAGGCAGTAGTCGGCATCTGCCCCGTAGCGCACCGGGGAGAGAATGACTCCACTGGTGGCATGCCCCATCAGTATCAGAGTGTCAAAACCCTGGGTTCGGAGGATCATGTCCAAGCCGGTGCAGGATAAAGCATTGGCCCGGTGCTTCACCCGGTGTTTAACTAAGACAGGCTCCCTCTCGTGAGGCACGACGGGAAGGTGGATCAGGCTGGCAGGGTCGGCGGCAGGAGCTGACCCGGAGTTTTTTCTCTCCCGAAAACTGAGATTACGGTCGGAGACTTCCGGATAATCCGGCCTAAAGCTGACCACCACGTAGACCACAAATAACCCGCTACTTCGCGCAGCTCTGAGCACTTCGCTGGCCCTCTCAAAGGTCTGCCTCTCCTTCACAACCGCGTTTACCCCATTGTGCGGTATGGAATTCCGCCATTACCACCGAAGTTTTTTCTCTCATCAAGCTCACAGCTGCCATCGTCGGTCTCTCCTCTAGCTGGGCCCCGGAATGATAAGCCATAATAAAACCGGGGCAGTGGCCATCAACCCATTTTTTTCCCCTTCTCGTTTGGTTGTGGGAGCTTTCCGGACTAGTTCGAAGCCGGAAACCAGCACCACGATCCACTATTACCGGCCGCCTCAGTCGTAATTTTCAGCCTTGACCAGCCTCCTCAGGGCTTGTTCAGGGCAGCCGGAGGATGGGGAAGCGGGTGAGCAACCCGGAAGGTAACCATTTGTTTACCGAATTAACCGGCGGTGCCGGGGAAGAAGCGCCAGTGCCAGTACTCCCAAGGTGCCGGTTTCTGGCTACTGCAAGGTAACAGCGCTACCTGGTTTAGCCCACCAATTGGTCTGCCCCATATTGCGTTTACCGCGAAGTCGACCATGGGAAAAGTGTATATCCAGTGAAATTACTGTGTCCTTTTGTAACGCAATATCTCCCCAATCGTGACCAACTCGACCCTCAGCAATTACTGGCGCCCCCTAGACTTTGGGAGGTAGATAAGGAAGAAACCTCTCCAAGGGAAATGCTCAAAAGGGGATTTGAATGGAGAAGGCAATTTATCGTGACGCTGTCGGCCGACTCTCAGTAGGAACGACGGCCGGCAAGATAGGCGCTATGGAAAGCCGTCGCGGCGACGGTATCCTTGGCACTTCTTGCCGCGTGTTTAATACGAGGGGAGGAAACGCGGCATGACACTCCAAGTAGCCGCTCCCAATAAGCTAGAACAAGAGCTGGTTCGTCGGGGACTACTAACCAATGAACAGCTGACCAAAGCGGTGGAAGCCGCCGAGGAACAGAAATGTCCTATCTCCGATATCCTGATGTCCACCGGGCTGGTCAGCGCCGATGACCTCGTAACCACTAAAGGTATAGTTCTCAACCTGCCCGTGGTTCGGCTGGTCGAGCAAAATGTTGACCAAGCCGTCTTGAAATACGTTCCCGGAACGGTAGCGCGCCGATACCTGGCACTGCCCGTTGAGTTCCGGGGAAAAACCCTTCTGGTGGCAATGGCGGACCCGCAGAACATCCAGGCCACCCGCGACATTCAGGTTCACTCCGGCGTGAGGCTGCAACTGGCTGTGGCCGACCCGGAGCAGTTGAAACAGGCCATCGACCTTTATTACAAGGCCACCTCGGAATTATCCAAGCAGATTACGGAGTACAGCGAAAACGAGGAGACCAAGCAGGACGCTCCCACCGGTGCCTCCACCGCCAGCGAAACCCTGCTTCGAACTCCGGTAGTCCGAACTCTGGACCTGCTTCTGACCCAGGCGATTCGGGACCGCGCTTCGGATATTCACATTGAGCCCCAACCCACCAGAACCAGAATCCGGTATCGCGTCGATGGCGTCCTTCAAGACGCGGCGTCTTTGCCCCACTCGA
>JADFQT010000182.1 GCA_022561675.1 Chloroflexota bacterium | reverse complement strand
TTGGTGAAACCCTTCTCGGCGAAGAACTCCTGCTCACCTACCGTGAAAACGAAGGATGAACCACAATCCCTGCAAGTGATGTTCTTGTCTGAAATCGCCATATCGGACGACCTCCTTCTTGAATGGGCCTATTCTAGGTCGTCCATTGCATCAATAGCAACCAACGAAGGTATTTAAGCTTTGGTCCCGCCGTCGCGAAGTTGAAAATATTCCCCGAATCCGAGTCGCCACGCAACATCGCCGATGCCAATTACTTCCGAAACCAGAAAGCTGCCTGAGGTTGACTTCCTCAGCAAGCCACGGTGTGAAATCGCGAGCTTCCGTGGCCCAAATGCTCCGAAGATCAACTTGCTCAAGCCTTGCCAGCGCTGGACCAACCATGTTTAGTGCTCCTGAGGACCGAATTAGCAACATAGTTTCCTCTTAGCGCCGTAATCAGTGGCTCAGAGGATGGTTGGGATTTGCAGGTGAAGAGCTTGCGGTTCGTCAGGAATGAGCTTTCACCGTGAGGTAGGTGTGGTAGCCCCAAAGAGGTGGGACAGGAGATAGCGGAAAGTGCGATCTTGGGCGCGTACCTTGGGGCAAGCAGACCGGAATAGTGTGGTTGCTTACGTTGAAACAGTGAGTGGGTGGCAGGAGACAATTACAACCGACAGGAGAACGTATTACCACGTTCGTGTTCCCCGAAATCGAAGGCGTACTCCAAGTCGTCTAGGCGAAATTATTTACCGTCCTCCACGCTGGCCTTTATCGAGCTAATCTACGCTCGGACCTCGTCGATGCGGGCCTCAGGAAGCTCCAATTGGACCATCACCTCGGCCACGTTGCTCACCGTATCCAGCCGTTTCAGCACCTGAGCAAGTTCCCTAACTTTATCTTCTCCAGCCCGCAGGCCCACGAGGTAGGAGAACTTGGCATCTAGCTCCGCCTCGGTCATCTGCCGGTCCTTGCTCTCTTTGCTCAGCTTTCTATCATCCTTGGTTATGACGGTTACTCGCGCGTAGAAACGGTCTTCAAAGCCAGCCCAGTCGCTCCTAGCGGAGATTTTAACCCGGTCTCGCATGGCGCTGAACTCTGGAGTGTTGGAAAACTTTTCGTCATGAGCCTCACGTAATCCCATCCCGCCATGCAGCGCGGCCAAGGCCAGCACCTCCCTGCCAGAATGGGAGAGGCTCACGGTAGCATGGTGGGCACTGCTGGTAAGGCCCTCATCACGCCTGGGCACCACCTCTTCCTGGATTTCAGCTATATCCCCAGCACTTAAGCCGTTCTGGGACATCAACTCAAGAAGAACTAACCTGGCGACATGGTAGCCGCCGCCCGCATTGTGCCTCTTGAAGATCAAGCCCATGATGCCGTATTCTTCGCCCAGCCCACTCAGAAATTCAGGGCCCGGCTCCCGAATTCCCAGGCGGCTATGGAAGAAGCCCGGCTGACCGTCAAAGATGTCTCTCGGGGCATCATAACCGACTTTGGCCATCAGCGCGGCGGCCACTCCATTTCTGGCGCCTATCCCACCACGCAAGAAAGACGCGGTCATGTGCGCCGTTTCTCCGGCATAGGCAGCGATGTTGCAGGACATATGGGCTGCCACACCAAGGGCTACTTCCAGCCGGTCTGGCGGTAGCCCTAAAGTTATTCCGGCCGCGGCAGTTGCTCCCATAGTGTTGCCTGCATCCACCGGGCCAAAAGCTTTTCCAGTTTCCCTTTCCACCTGGGCGGCCACCCTAACCATTCTCTTCGACAGTTCATATCCCAGAACTACACCTCGTAGTACCTCTGGCCCAGTGGCTCCCACGAGCTGGCCTGATGCCAGAGCCCCAGCCATAACCGCAGCCAAGATATGAGTTCCCCGACCATCGCCGTCATGGGCATCCATCTCATCACCGTGCCCCAGGGTGCCGTTGACCTGGGCGGCATTTAACGCCGAGGTACGCATCGGGAAGCCCATCATGGTACAGTCCGGAGATCCTCCGACCAGGTTAGCAAAATCTACCATTCGGTGGGCTGAAGGTAGCATAGAGCAGGCCAAATTGCAGCCAATGCCATCGTACAGGGCCAACAAAGTCATCTGCCTGACATCAGAGGGTATGTCCTCGAATCTGGTGGTGTGCATCCAGTGGAGAAAGCTCTTGGTCGAGCTGAGCTCTGGCATCCCATTTCCTCCGAACGAAAAAGGGTGGTTGTGGCTACCGCAACCACATAAATGGCGATATGGTCAGTGGCGCCGGATTGGCATAAGGATATTGGATTGAAGTACCGCCTACAAGATCAACAGTAACACCGTCCAGAGCATCAGAATCGACAGGTCGATCTCAATGCCAACCGCGATAACAACAAGGGGAGCAACTTACTCAATGGCACGAATGACACACGGCGCATGCACGAAAGTGGCACTGAAATAGCATTGGGTACGCATATGTTCCCGGGCCCAAGTTTTGGTCCTTACTGATACAAAATAGCGTTTAGCATTTTTCTTGATGCAGATTTGGCCGAGAGGTTATGCCAAGTAGCCTTGCCTGTTGCCCTAGGTTGCAATTGCGCTCTATGTATTAATTCAGGTATTCGCTGGTCCACCGATCGTAGTCCTCCCTGCGGGTAAGCTGGCCCATCAACTCCGCTGAGGCTACATTTCCCTGCAACTCCGTGGGGGCCTTGCCGTCGCGGAGTGCTTTCAGAGTATCGTAGATCCCTTTCACCGCGCCGGCGAGGGGCAAATGCCCCTGATGCGCCACTCGGACACCATTGGCAGTCAGGAATTCGTCGGTCAGGTCGCCGCCGCCACCGCCCATCAGTATGGGGAGTCGTACCGCGGCATGCAGCGCGGACACCCCCTCCCGGGTGACGCCCCCGGCCAGCCACAGTGCGTCTACGCCAGCCTGTTCGTAGGCCTTGGCACGCCGGGTCGCCCCGTCCACACCCTCAATGCGCAGCGCGCCGGTGCGAGCGATAATTACCAGGCTGGGGTCCTGCCGTCCCGTCAGGGCGGCTTTCATCTTCCCTACCCCCTCCTCCAGGGAGATCAGCTCCTCTCCTTTGGCTTTGCCGAAGCTCTGAGGTAGCACAGTGTCCTCGATGGTCAGGCCTGCTAGCCCAGCGGTTTCCAGTTCCTCCACGGTGCGTTTCACGTTAAGAGCGTTGCCGTAGCCGTGATCGGCGTCCACTACGAGGCTGATGTTGGCGGCCCGACAGATGCGGCGGATCTGCTCGGCAAACTCGGTGAGGGTCAGCACCACCAGGTCGGGGGCGCCCAGCACCGTTGCCGAGGCGGTGGACCCAGCCATGAACGCCAACTCGAACCCCAGATCCTCGGCGATGCGCGCGGATATGGGGTCAAACACCGATGCGGGGTGCACGCAAAGGTCTCCATCCAGGATTGCCCGGAACTGTTCCCGTCGTTGTGTCGGACTCTTGTCGCTCATTTTCAACTCCGAAATGTTGTCCTGTTTATCCAGGGGTTCCGGTTCGCAACCCCGGCTCGGTGGTGATGGCCAGCTTTAGCAAAGTGGTATCCATTTAGCTACATCGATTGCCGCTCTATCCACCAACGGCCGGCGACCAGTTGTAGACCTTCGCCAGGGTCCCGCCTATGAATGCGGAACGCTCTGAATCCGAGAGCTGATCCGTGATCAGGAACGCTTCAACTCCCTGCTTATAGGACAACAGCTTAGTTGCGCGCGTCCCGGATTCCATTTGTAGATATGCGCGATGCCTGCATCGGCAACACTATATTTCGATTGTCTCGGTAAGACTCCCTTCCTAGAAAGATACTGCCAACACCTCCATGGGCCGTTTCCCCACTCCGTAGGCATCCAGCGGGCTAAGTGCTCCCGTATCTGGGTTCACCCTATAAGCAGATAATCGGTCCGATGCCGAACCAGCGGCGAACAGGAAATTGCCGGTGGTGTCCAGGCTGAAGGCACTGGGTACAGCTTCGGTGGGAACCTGCTTGATGGAGGTTAGAGTTCCGGAAGAGTCTACGGTAAAGCCGGCGATGCTGTTGTGACCCCGGTTGGGTACGTACAGCAGCTTCCCGTCTAGGGTGATCTCAATCTGGGAACAGGTATTTCTCCCGTCGAAACCCTCCGGTACTGTGGTGATAGTTTGTAGCGCAGACATGGTTCCTGATGCTGAATCTAGTCGATAGCTGGAAACGCTGCATCCCTGCTCGTTGGAAAAGTAGACCACGTCCAGACTTGGATGATAGCAGTAGTGTCGCGGCCCCAAGAACCCATCCTGTTCTAGCTTTAGAGGAGTGTTGGGCGTGAGTTGCCCGCTGTCCTGGTCGAACTTGAACTGATATATGACGTTGGGTCCCAAAGCATCAGGGGGTGGTCCCAGAACGTTGTCCTGGATGCGGGCGATGTGGGGCACAAAGGCATACCGGTTGGAGCGGTCCACATTGATTGAGTGGGCTCCGATCTCGGTTTCCAGCCATTGGACGGGCGTGTCTCCTAGCGAGTTGTCGCTTTGAATTTGGTGCACGCCGACATGGCGGCCTTGATAGTAAGCCGCTAGCAAGAACCTTCCCCGATGGTCGGTGCAAAGGTAGGTTGGCGAGGCGTCAACAGAAACTTTTCCGATGAGCGTGAGGCCTCCGGTGTTAGCATCCACCCTGAAGCTGGCGATTTCATTGCTATTGCGGAGTGAGGCGTAAATAACATTCCCCGCGGGATTGGTCGTCAGGGCAGACGGACCGCCGGCCGCCGACACTTCCGACTGCAGGGTCAGACCGCCAGTTGCGGAATCCAGTTCAAAGATCAGAATTTTGTCGTCGTCTTGGATTGAAACGTAAACGAATTGAGCCATTTACCAGCCTCCTCTTATAAATTATTCCTAAATGATTGCGCTAGCAAAATTATAATCCGGCTCTGGCGTAACGGAATCAATGACTAACCAAGGGTGCTTCTATGTTCGCTCCATTATAACCTTAGATCACCATTTCGTAGTGGGAGCGGTTCCTTACCCAAGGCTTGGTCTAGCAGCCGTTAGAGTTAACCCCGAAGCTCTGTTATCCCTAACCCAGCAGGGATTCACTGAGGGAATTTCCACTGCGTGGAGGAGTGGGTGGTTCGCGACCAAGAGGGCGTTAGGGTCTGGCAGTAAAAAAGCAGTTCCGCCTAGTAAAGCCGTCGTCAGGAAACATCACCTTCGGCATAACGACTTGCCACCGACCTCCACAATTGTCGATTCATCCCGCTGATTCATGGGAAGAAGATAACTTACCCCCAACATCTAGCACAATTATTTTTCATGCCCATTCTGGGACCGGTGACGATGCTGGGCGCGTACCTTGGG
>JADFQT010000007.1 GCA_022561675.1 Chloroflexota bacterium | reverse complement strand
CCGTGATTCCCATGGAGTTGCTATCCTCTGCGGGTGAATCCGGCGCCGGGTCCGGAGTCAAAAACGTGGTTTACTTCGACAATGTTCGGGTCCCCGCCTTCAATCTGATAGGCGGCGAGAACGAGGGCTGGAAGGTGGCCACCACTCACCTTGAGCTGGAGCACGGGTCCGGGGGCAGGATCGCTCGCAACTGGCTGGTGGACCGGGTGTTTGACTATTGCCGCCAAACCCAGCGGCGAGGCCGGCCTCTGAGCCAGGACCCGGATGTTAGGGAAAGGCTGATCGACCTCTATGTCGACGCTGAAATTGGCCGTTTGTTCCAGCTGCGCAATTATTGGATGCGCCACAGCAAGGTGGACATCACCTACGAGGGACCCCAGGCCTCGTATCACCGCAAAACCTCCGGTCTGCGCATGGCCCACGCCGTTTTGGACATTCTGGGACCGGCGGCCTTGACCAAAGATTCAGAATTAGGCGCCGGAGATGGCTACTTCGAGGCCCACCAGCGGGCGGCGATAATAGCCCTCCACCCTGGCGGCACCACCGACATACAGAAAGTGATCATGGCCCGGCGTATCGGAATCGGCCGGGAGGTCCGGGAAAAGGCCGGCGCCCTGGCCTAGCCGGCGTCCCGGCCTGGTATGTAACACCACATAACCGTTGCCCAATCGTTATTTGCTGAATGTGCGTTGGAGAAGCTGGTTTGTCCCACTGGCCAGGGGCAGATTGAGACAGAGCGTCGTACCCCTCCTAGCTTCCCCTTATTAAGGGGAGGGACATTTTGAACACTCACCGAGGAAAGATAAATGGACCTTGCATTGACCCCGGCCCAGGAGATGCTAAAGGCTGCCGTACGGCGTTTCGTGGAGCATGAATACCCAAAAGAGACGCTGCTGCAAATCGCAGCCTCCGAAAACGGGCTGGCCCGGGATTCCTGGCAGAAGCTGGCGGATACAGGCTGGCTGGGGATACTGGTGCCCGAGGAGTACGGGGGCGAGGGTGGCTCCTTCACCGACGCGGGAGTGCTGTTCGAGGAGTTGGGGCGGGGACCGGTGCCCGGTCCTCATCTCAGCTCTGGGGTATTGGCGGCGCTGACGGTCCTGGAGGGCGGCACCGATCAGCAGAAGCGGGAATGGTTGCCCGGCCTGGCCAAGGGGCAGGACTCCATGGTGCTAGCCGTAACCGAGTCTGACTACAGCTGGGACTCGGAGGACATAAAGTTAGTGGCGCGCAATGACGGCAGCGGCTGGCTGTTGGACGGAAAGAAGGCCTATGTCTTTGATGGCATGAGCGCTACCCACCTGCTGTGCGCCGCGCGGTCTCAGGAGTCGGGGGAAGTGGGTCTGGTCAGGATTTCGGCGGACGCCCCCGGCGTTCAAATACGGCCCCTGGCGGGCTTCGCCTGGAACCTGGCTGAGGTGACCCTATCCGGCGTAAAGGCCGAGCCGCCCGCCCTGCTGGCAGATTCCTTTGCCGAAGGTTGGGCAGCTCTGCAACAAGCCATTGCCAAGACCATTCCGGTTTTGAGCGCGTACCAGGTGGGCGGCTGTCAGGCGGTGTACGAAGTGTCGGTGGAGTACAGCCGGACCCGCATTCAGTTTGGAACGCCCATAGGACGATTTCAGCGGGTGCAGGACCACATTATCAACCTGGTGAATCAGCTGGACGCGGCCCGCTGGACCACTAACGAGGCTCTCTGGAAGCTGGACACCGGCAGACCCGCCGCCGACAGCGTGCATCTGGCCAAGGCGGTGGGCAGTGAAGCCTACGTTCAGGCCTGCGACCATGCCCACGAGGTCCACGCCGGAGTGGGGAGCATGACCGAGTATGGACTGACGCTGCACACTACCGCCTCCCGGACCCTCTATACCTACTTGGGAGACCCCAGATTCCACCGGCGCCGGCTGGCGGACGCCCTGGGGCTTTAGCGATCAACCCAGAGTACACAAAGAGCATAGGGAAGCGGGATAGATCACGTTGGGACACACCATGCCGTGCCCCCATTTTCCTTAGGTCTCTTAGGTTCCGTGGGAGCGGGACATTGCTCTCGGGTATAACTCTGGTTATACTCAGGAGATGAAGACTGCCGTTTCTATCCCGGACCATGTTTTTCATGCTGCCGAGACCCTTGCCAATCGGCTTGGGATTTCCAGAAGTGAGCTGTTCGCACGGGCGCTAGCGGCCTACACCAAGGCTCACCAGCATGACAGAGTGCGCGAGGCTTTGGACTTGGTCTATGACGAAGAGCCATCGCGTCTGGATGCAGCCCTGTCGCAGATGCAGCGGGATTCCGTGACCAAGGACTCCTGGTAGTGCGGCGGGGGGAGCTGTGGTGGGCTTCCCTTTCTGACCCTCTAGGTTCTGCCCCAGGCTTCCTCCGACCCGTAGTGGTTATTCAATGCGACTCCTTCAACGAAAGCCGCATCAACACCGTGGTGGTCGCCGCCGTGACCTCCAACCTGCGGTTGGCCAAGGCCCCGGGTAATGTTCCCATGGATTCTGGTGAGTCCGACCTTCCCAGAGACTCGGTGGTCAACGTGTCGCAGATTCTGACTATAGACAAGTCTTTTCTCGTCCAGCGAGTCAGCCTGCTGGCCGACGAGATCATGGCCAGGGTGGACGCTGGCGTCAGGCTGGTGCTGGGGCTTTAGCCGGGTTCAGGCCGGTTGGGCGCAGGACAGTAACCTGATCCGGTAGGTGCAGATTTCCTGCCAAGTTTGGACCGTGCCCTCCCGATCAAGGTAGCTGCCACCGGTGGTGTACTCACCAATTCCGGAGTCCTGGAAGCCCTTTCGTTCATACAGCCGCATGGCCCCCGGATTGTCGACGGCCACGCCCAGTCCTAGTTGAGTATATCCAGCCTCCCGGGCTGCCGTGATCGCCGCACCCAACAGCATCGAGCCAATGCCCCGGCTTCGAAACTCCGGCATTACAAAGAGGTCTTCCAGGTTCGGGCAGTCAAGCAGCCTGGAGCTGATCGGCTCATCATCAGCGCCGCCCCACTCGAGTAACAAGTGACCCGACGGGGTAGCACCTCGCCACGCGATGAAATAAAGAACCTCACCCTGGTCCTGCCGGTCCAACCGGGCCCGGTGCTTACCAGACTCCGCCCAGTCCAGGTTGATATGGGCTTCGACCAGGCTCAGTTCCGGCCGGGCCAGGGGCCTGACTTCGCCGGCGCCGGAACCGGACAAGGGAGCCTACCGGCCCTTCCAGACCGGAGCGCGTTTCTCGGCGAAGGCCTTGATCCCTTCCGCCGCGTCTTCGGTTTTTAGGATCTCATCCCGCTTGCTCTGGGCGTAGGCAACCCGGTGTTCCAGGTCCATTGAAGCCCCCACCATAGCCGCCTCCTTGATGGCCCCCACCGGCAGGGGAGCGTTGGCCACTATTTTGCGGGCGATCTCCTCGGCCTTGGGCATGACCTCCTCCGGGGCCACCACGTGGTTCACCAGCATCAGCTCCAGTGCCCGCTGGGCGTCGATGAACTCGCCGGTAAACAGGATTTCGAAGGCAATGTTTTTGGGCACCACCTGGGACAGCAGGGCCGGCCCGCTGACCGAGGATATGCCTCGCTTTACCTGAGGCCAGCCGAATTGGGCTTCAGAAGAGGCCACCCGAATGTCGCTACCCAGGGCAATGCCGCAGCCCTGAGCCAGGCAGATGCCGTTTATCGCGGCGATGATGGGCTTCCAGATGTTGGACTGGACGATGTAAAGGTCGCCGGTGCTGGGGCCTTCGTTGGCCCGGGCGTTGGCCATGGCCACCAGGTCGTGGCCGGTGGAGAAGGCCCGGCCCCGGCCGGTGACGATGGCGCAGCGGACTTCCGGGTTGTTCTTGACGTCCTGAAAGGCGTCCCACAAGAGCTGGCGCATCTCCGGGTTGATGGCGTTCAGCTTCTCCGGCCGGTTCAGGGTAATGTAGGCGATGCCATCCTTGATTTCGTAAAGAGCCTCTTTCTCTGGCAAAGCTATGCCTCCTTTTGCTGGCAAGTATTCAGCGTTAGCATCCGGCGATTAGTATTCACTGGGTTGTATCAGCGGCCTGTTGCCGTGCCGGAGCCCTCGGAACGCCTAGAAACCCGGCTCCTAAATAACCATCTCAAAACAACCCATGTCATTCCGAAAGAGCCCGTCGGCCCGGCTTAGGATAAACTCCGCGACTGAGGATTGTAAATCCTGGGCCCAAAAGCCCGATGCGTCAGCACTGCAGTTACACCCTAGCCAATGGCGTTAGGACCGTGTTCCCAGGGATTTTAGACCCCTCGGGGAGTTAATCCTGAGCAACGCCGAAGGGCTCGGGGTGACATTTTGAGATTATTCCTAAATAATGCGCGAGCCGGTGGGCTTGGTGCCGATAACTCCGGTTTCCTCCAATCGGGCGATCTCCTCGCCGGGCATCCCCAGCAGCTCATGGTATATCTGGTAGTTGTGCTGACCCAGGGTTGGGGCTGCCCAGTGAACCTGTCCTGGAGTGACCGACATCTTCCAAGGAACTCCGGGATACCATCGTGGTCCCACTTGGGGATGGGTCACCTCAACGAAGGTGCCTCGCTCCCGGTAGTGGGGGTCTTCCAACAGGTCCGGCCCCCTCAGCACGGGGCTGGCAGGAATTCCCATCTGTTGCAGTTGATGACTGATGGCATAGGCTTCCCGGCTGGCCGTCCATTGGCGGACCAGTTCATCCAACACATCCTGATGTTGCAGGCGGCCATCGCTGGTGCTGAACCGGGCATCCTGGGCCAGGGCATCGCCGCCGATTATCCCGGCCAGGTGTTGCCACTGCTCGTCCGTGGTCACGGCAATAGTCACCCACCGGTCCTCTCCCGCGCAGGGGTAGCTATTATGGGGTGCGTGGTGGGGCGAGCGATTGCCCCTTCTCTCCGGCTCCTGTCCGGTCATCTGGTAGGCCAGTGTTTCTGCGCCGATTAAGGACACCGCCGACTCCTGCTGGGATACGTCTATGAACATACCCCGGCCGGTACGCCGCCGGTAGCGCAGCGCGGCCAGCAGCACCCCGGCCGCGTGAGAACCGGTGATGGGGTCGCCGTGGTTGATGCCCGACTTCATCGGCCCATCATCGGCGTACCCGGTCATATGGGCCATACCGGATAGCTGCTCTTGCCCGATTCCGTAGGCCACGTACTGCTGCCAGGGTCCGCTGTTGCCGAAGGCGGGCATGGAAACGTAGATCAAGTCGGGCCGGAACTGCCGCAGGGTTTCGTAGGTATATCCCAACCTCTCCAGGCTGCCCTGGCGGAAGTTTTCTATGACGGCGTCGCTGATGGAAACCAGCCGCTCGAACACCCGCCGCCCGGATTCTTCAGTCAGCTCCAGCGTAATGCCGTACTTGCTCAGGTGCAGGCAGTTGAACCAGCCGTTTCGGTTCCAGGGTTCGTCGCCCGGCTCGGCGTCCGGATACGCCACCACGCCCCGAGCCGGGCTGACCGGCCCGCGGTGGGAATCGTAGACCCGCAACGACTCCATTTTGATTATTTCCGCTCCCATGTCTGCCATCAGCTTGGTGCAGTAAGGCCCGGCCCAGATGCGGGACAGGTCCAGGATGCGGAAGTTTTTCAGAGGCTGCGGGCTAGCCATTTTAGAGAACCCAACCGGCTTTCATTTGGTCTATCTCCGATCGAGTGTATCCTAATTCTCCCAGCACTTCCCCGTTGTGCTCCCCCAGCAGGGGCGCCCGACGGTATACCCAGGCGGAATTTAATCCACCGCCAGGCCCGCCGCCCGATTTGCCCAATGAATCTTCAAAAAGGTGAGGGCTGATCGGCGGGCCGGGGTATTTGAACCTACCGGCTACCGGATGGTCCAGCGGCACGAAATAGTCTCGCTCTTGGAGCTGCTCCATCTCCAGAATGTCCTGCATGGTGGCCACATAAGCGAAGCCCAGCCCATCCTCCTGTCCGGCCTTGAAGATGTCGACTTTATCGTGCTCAAGAAGCCAGGGCAGCATCAGAGCGTCCACTTCATCGGCATGGATCAGCCGGCCCTGGCGGGAGGCAAAACGGGGGTCGGCCAACTCCTCTCTTTCCATGATTCCCGCAACCTGGGGCCAGCGCTGGTCCGGACCGGCGATGATGCCCACGTAACCGTCCTGGCAGGGATAGATCCCCCAGGCGGCCCGCCCGTAGCCTCGATTGCCTACCCGGGAGTACTCCACCCCGGAGTAGCTATATTGCATCAGGGCGTTTTCCAGGATGTTGGTGGCGTATTCCGCGATGGAGATGTCGATGTGCTGACCCTGTCCACTGTCCTCCGCGTAGAGCAGCGCGCACATAGCAGCCACAAAGGCGTTTTGGCCGGCCCCCAGCTGGGCCAGCGGTGCGCCCTCTTTCAGAGGCTCCCGTTCCGGCTCGCCGGTGATGTTCATCAGCCCACCGGCGGCGTAAAGGTTGAGCTCGGTAGCCTTCCAGTCCCGGTAGGGTCCCGTCTGGCCGTAATTGGAAATGGATGCCATGACCAGGGCCGGATTAACCGCCTGAAGCTGGGTGTAGCCCAATCCCAATCGGTCCATGACTCCAGGCGCGAAGTTCTCCACCAAGATGTCGGCGGTCTTAACCAACTGGAGGAGGATTTCCCGGCCTTGCTGGCACTTGAGGTCCAATGCCAGGCTCTTTTTTGAGGTGTTCAGGTAGAGGAACCAGGCCCCCGTTTCGCCCCTAATAGCAGCTTCATCACCAGGCTGCTGAGCTGCTGGTGATGCCTTTGGTGGTGTCTTGGAGGGTTCGGCGAAGGGCCCCACTTGGCGCATGGGGTCCCCGGGGCCCGGCCGCTCAATCTTGACCACCTCGGCGCCCAGGGTAGCCAGGAGCTTAGTGCAGTAGGGTCCCGAAATGTAATGGGTAAGATCAACTACCTTGACCCCGGCCAGCAGACCGGAGAGGGCGGGGTTGTCGACCGGTGAAAAGGTCATGTGGTGGATGTAGCTCCCTGTACTTCGGCCAGCTTGGGGCAGGCCGGGTGCGGGAGCTATTGTTGCATCGGTGTTTGGGAAATGCAAGGGTCCCCCGGAGCGTCGATGCCAATGGCTGCTGTGGGACTAGTAATATCTCAACTTGTCACCCCGAGCGAAGAGAGGGGTCTAAAATCCTTGGGAGCATGATTCTCCCGCCATTGTTCATGATGTAGAGGTAGTATTCCTTCGTCCGGGTCTGCCGCCACCAGAATTTAGATTCCGAAGGAGCGAAGCGACTGAGGAATGACAAGGGTCGTCTTGAGCTTGAAATTATTCCAGGCCGGTAATTTCTCCGTCGGAAGAAACATCCATGTCCAGAGCCCTGGGTCGGGAGGGCAATCCGGGCAGGGTTTCAATCCGGCCGGCCAGCGCGTACAAAAAGCCCGCTCCCACCGAAGCGCGGATGTCGGTGATGGGGAAGGTATAGCCGGAGGGCCGGCCCCGCATAGAGGGGTCGTGGGAGATAGACAGGTGGGTCTTGGCCATGCATATGGGCAGGTTGCCCCAGCCCTGGGACTCGAAATAGCGCAATCGGCGGCGGGCTTCCGGCGCCCAGCTGACATCCTCGGCGGCGTAAATTTGTCTGGCCAGGGCCAGAACTTTGTCTTCCGCTGAGTCCTCCAATGGATAGACGTACTCCACCGTGGAAGCCGTCTCGGTCGCCCCTACCACCGCCTCGGCCAGGGCGGTCATCCCCTCACCGCCCTCGGCAAACCCGGAGGCTTCCACCGCCGCCGCTACTCCGGCATCCAGGGCCGCATTCTGAACCGCGTCCAGCTCATCCTGGGTATCCGGGCCGAACCTATTTATGGCCACCACCACCGGCAGCCCGAAGCCCCGGATAATAGCGATGTGGTGGGCCAAATTCGGCCCTCCGGCGGCGACGGCTTTGGCGTCGGGTTGCTCCAAATTTCTGCGCGCTACTCCACCGTGCCATTTCAGCGCTCGGGCCGAGGCCACCAGCACCACGGCGCTGGGTAGTAATCCGCTTTGGCGGGCTTTAATGTGCATAAACTTTTCGAATCCCAGGTCGGAGCCGAAGCCCGCCTCGGTGACGACATAGTCCGCGTAGGACAGCGCCATGCGGTCCGCGATAATGGAGTTGCAGCCGTGGGCGATGTTGCCGAAGGGCCCGGCGTGGATCAACGCCGGTTGGCCCTCCTGAGTCTGGACCAGATTCGGCATGATGCTGTGCCGGAGCAAGGACAGCAGAGAACCAACGATGTTCAAGGAGGCTACGTTGACGGGCGCGCCCCCACGAGTAGTGGCCACCACGATTTGGGACAAGCGCTCCCGAAGGTCGTCCAGGTCGGAGGAGAGGGCCAAAATGGCCATGATCTCCGAGGCGGACACGATATCGAACCGGGTCTCCCGCAGGGGGCTGTTGTTGCTCCCACCGATTCCGGAGACGATATCCCTCAAGGCCCGGTCCGAAGCGTCGGTCACTCGCGACCACTGAATTCCCGTGGCGTCCAAGTCGGGTATTTGCCCCCGGTACACGGCGTTGTCCACCAGGGCGGCCAGCAGGTTGTGCGCCGAGGCCACGGCGTGGGCGTCTCCGGTAAAATGAATATTGATCTCGTCTTCCGGCAGCACCCGGGCTTTGCCGCCGCCGGTGCCACCTCCCTTGATGCCGAATATCGGTCCCAGCGTGGGCTCCCGGAGGGTGACGGCGGCCCGGTAGCCCAGTTTGCCCATCCCCTGCACCAGACCCACGGCGGTGGTGGTCTTACCCTCGCCGGCGGGCGTGGGGGTAATTCCGGTGACGACCACCAGCTTTCCCTTGGGGCCGCCGTCCTTATCTGCCAGCGCCTCCAGGGAAATTTTGGCCTTGTACTTGCCATAGGGAATGATACGGCTTTCGGCCAGGCCCAGGGCGTCGGCGATTTGGCTTATGGGCTGCATTAAGCCTCCAGTATGCTATAGGACTGCCGGAATAATAGGGTAGGGGTACGGCTCCATCACGTGGGGGTTCCGGGAAAGGGTTCAAGAGGCCCTAAAATTGAAGAGGGATATACCGGGGATTTCCTTAAACGATGGCTCCTCCGTCCGGATTTAGCTAGAGGCTCAAGGCATGAACGGTTGACCATCACCCTCGTCGTTACGGCGGAAGCCGGAATCCAGTCATCCAAGCTCTGCATAAAGGTCACGCCATTGGGAATTCGACTTTTCGATTAGCGCGATCTTCCATGCCCGTTTCCAATTCTTGATGGCCTTTTCCCGTGCGATGGCGTTTTCCATTGTGGCGTGAACTTCGTACCACACCAGCGTGTGCACTCCGTACCGTTTGGTGAACCCCTCAACGAGATGACTCTGTTGTTGCCAGACGCGTAGGGCGAGGTTGGATGTCACGCCCACATATCAGGTGCCGTTCCGCTTGCTGGCGAGGAGATAGACGCAAGGCTGACGTTCTGGATTCCGGCTTTCGCCGGAAAGACGCAGGTAATGCAGCGGGCGCTCCTCTTTCTCAAAACTCGGGATGACTTATATTGGGGGGATTTCCCAAACGGTGGCCGCAAACGCTGGCTCCTCCGGCAGGGTTTGGCTATAGATTTAAGGTTGCCACTTCCCGCTCCAGGCGTTCAATGTCCTGCTCGCTCAGGTTGAAATATTTGGCGTCGGGATGATGGAATACCAGGGCGGACACCGAGCCCTCCGGGTCCATCATGAATCCCTCGGTCAATTCCACGCCAATATTGGCGGTAATATCCAGCAGACGGAATAATTGTTCCTGGTCCTCCAATCGGGGACAGGCTGGATACCCGAAGGAGAAGCGACGTCCTCGGTATTGAGTCCGGAACAGTTCCTGCGGAGTGATCCCCGCTGGGTCGCCGATACCCCACATCTGCCGTATCTGCTGATGCAGCAGCTCCGCAAAGGCTTCGGCCCCCTCCAGGGCCAGCGCTTGCAGAATGTGGGAGTTGAGGAACTGGCCTTCATCCCGCCATTGATCGGCCAGGGTCCTGACGCCGGGGCCGATGGAAGTGGCGAACATGGCTACGTAGTCCAGGGATTTGTTATCCGCGTCGGAGGCTGCCGATAGGGGCAGCGCGTAGTCCGCCAAGCAGAGCCCATCTCGCTGGGATTGGCGCCCCAGGTAGAAACGCTCCAGCTCCTTGGTCCCGTCCGGATTATAAATGACCAGGTTCTGACCATCGGATCGGCAGGGGAAAAACTTGAAAACCGCCGCAGCGGTAATGGTTGCGTCGGTCAGCACCACGTCCTCAACTCGCCGCACCGACTCCCACAACTCAACCGCTCCGGGATCGTCGGCGTCCAAAGCTTCCGCAAAGCGGCCCTTGAACCCCAGATGCCGAACGTAGAGCATTTGAGGGTTGATATAGGAGAAAATTCTTTCCAGATCGTGGTTATTCAGAACATGTAGCCGCAAGTCCGGGGGATTGGGAATCTCAAAGTCGTGGCGAACCTGGGCCGGCGCCGCTTGCGGCTGGGTGGCGGTACTCGCTGGGGATTGGCGGGCCTCTTCCGCCTGGAGCAACTCCTTGGTCTCATCCGCGATTTTCGCGGAAAGCTGCTGGAATTCATCGGCGTCCTGGATGGAGTTGGCCAGAGCCAATCCGGTCATGGCATCCGGTGCATAAGCGACCAGCCCGTCATAGTTCGGTGCGATCCGCAGTCGGGTGAACCGGTTCGATAAGGCGGCGCCCCCGACCAGTATCGGCGGTTCTATGCCGGCCTGTCTCAGGTCTCGAACCGTCTCAACCATCATCTGGGCGGACTTGACCAAAAGCCCGGAGAGCCCAATGATGTCCGGCTTGTGCTCGCGATAGGCGTCAATCAGGTCTTGAGGGGGCACCTTAATGCCCAGATTGATCACTCGGTAGCCGTTGTTGGAGAGAATGATGTCCACCAGATTCTTGCCGATGTCGTGAACATCGCCCTTTACCGTCGCCAGGATTACCTTTCCCTTGGTGGCGGCGTCCGCGCGATCCATGTGGGGCTCCAGATGGGCCACCGCGAACTTCATCGATTCGGCGGACTGGAGGACCTCGGCCACGATCAACTCGTTAGCGTTGAACTGCCGGCCCACCTCATCCATGCCGTCCATTAAAGGGCCGTTGATGATGGCCAACGGCGCGCGCTCTTGCAGCGCCTCGTCCAGGTCTTCAGCCAGTCCCTCTTTACTGCCATCGATGATGGCCATGGCCAGCCTCTCGTCCAGAGGCAGGCTCCTGCGTTCCTCGACCGAGGCTTTGGGAGGCCGATCCCGAAAGTGGTCGGCAAAAGCCGCCACCGGATCATCCCCCCGGAACCAGATCAAATCCTCGGTCAGCTTTCGCTCCTCCTCGGGGATGGAGGTGTACCGCTGCAGCAGCTCCGAGTTGACGATGGCCATGTCCAGCCCGGCCTGCACGCAGTGGTACAGGAATACCGAGTTAAAAACCTCTCTTCCGGCGGGCGGCAGTCCAAAGGACACATTGGAGATGCCCAGGATGGTTTTGGTTCGAGGGAGGGCTTCTTTGATCAGCCGAACCCCCTCGATGGTCTCCGCCGCCGAGCCCTCGTAGTTCCGGTCGCCGGTGCCGGCCGGGAACACCAGCGGGTCGAAGATAATATCTTCCTCGGCCACGCCGTATTTTTCGGTGAGAATCTGATGGGAGCGGAGGGCCACCTCAAGTTTTCGCTCTCGGGTTACCGCCTGAGCCTGCTCCTTGTCTTCGTCGATGCAACCCACCACCAGCGCGGCTCCGTAGCTGCGAGCCAGGGGAACCACGGCCTGAAATCTGGCTTCGCCGTCCTCCAGGTTAACGGAGTTGATGATGGACTTGCCCTGCAGCCGCTTCAACGACTCTTCGATTACCAGGGCGTCCGTGGAGTCGATCATGATGGGCGTCTTGACCTTTTTGGTGACGAAGTCCAGGAAGGTCATAACGTCGGCCATTTCATCCCGGTCCGGGTCCTGCAGGCAAACGTCCAGTATGTGAGCGCCACTCCGAACCTGGCGGCGGCCCACCTCGGATGCTTCTTCAAAGGAACCCTGGTTGATCAGCCGGCGGAAGCGGCGGCTGCCGAGGACGTTGGTGCGCTCGCCGACGATTACGGGGCGGGTGTCCTGGTCCACCACCAGGGCTTCGATGCCGGAGACCCGCGTCTCGTGAGAATGTACCGGGCTGTGTCCGGTCTTCCCGGCCACTATTCCCACCAGAAGTCGGATGTGGTCCGGCCCGGTGCCGCAGCAGCCACCGACGACGTTGACCCAGCCCGACTCCACGAAGCGACCAATGGTCGCGGCCAGCATCTCCGGCGTTTCGTTGTATTTCCCATCCTCGTCGGGGAGCCCGGCGTTGGGAATGCAGGCTATGGGGAAACGGGAAAGGGCGGAAAGGGTGCGGATGTGGTCCGTCATGAATTCGGGGCCTGTCGCGCAGTTGAAGCCGATCCACAACAGCTCGCGATGAGCCAGAGAGGTGTAGAGGGCTTCGGCGTCCTGACCGGCCAGCAGGGTGCCCATGGGCTCCACCGTACCCTGCACGGCAACGGGCACTTCCCGCCCCAGCTCGGCGAAGGCCCGGTCTATTCCATGCAAACCGGCTTTGATGTTGATAGTATCCTGACTGGTTTCCAGCAATAGCAGGTCCACGCCGCCTTCCACCAGGCCGGCAGCCTGCTCCTGGTAGGACAGAGCCAGCTCGTCGAAGGTGATGCCTCCGGTGACCGAGATGGTTTTGGTGGTAGGGCCCATTGAACCGGCGACAAAGCGGGGTTTCTCCGGCGTGCTGGACTGGTCGGCCAGCCGGCGGGCCATTTCAGCGGCCTCACGATTTATCCGGCGGGCCTCCGAGGCAAGATTGTATTCGGCCAGCACCACCGACATGGCGCCGAAGGTGTTGGTTTCGATAATGTCGGCCCCGGCGTCCAGGTAGCTCTGGTGAATATCGGCTATCACGTCGGGGCGGGTCAAAATGAGGTATTCGTTGCAGCCCTCGTATTCGAGCCCGCCGAAATCCTCCGGGCCCAGATTCTTGCCCTGAATCGCCGTTCCCATCGCTCCGTCGACTACCAGGATCCTGCCGCCGGATTGGACCGGGCTGGAGCAACGATTTCAGGATGTCTTTGCGCTCAGTTGCGTTCATTGTCACTCGAAATGGGCATTGGATTCGTAAGCTATTTTAACACTTGTCCTTCCGCAATGGGAAATGTAGAGAGCTTGCCCATCCATTTAGGGGCCTGCTTGGAGATCGATATTATGAGGATGCGGCTCTCAATGACTATCTCAGAATGTCACCCCGAGCGAAGCGAGGGGTCTAAAGTCCCTGGGAACATGGCCTTACGGCATTGGCTGTTGTGTAACTGAAATACTGATTCAAGAGGTTTTATAGGCCAAGAATTTAGATTCCTCAGTCGCTTCGCTCTTTCGGAATGACATGACTCGTTTTGCGGTCGCTGTTCTTAATTCTGAGGGGAGCTGCGACAAATACGACTACCCGCCGAACCTTTGGCTCAGCTCAACCCCGTTCCGTTCCAGCCAGCGAATGTTAAGCTGTATCCGCTCCAGGGACTGACGGATGGTCCTCTCCGCCGCCGGCACCGGATGCTCCTGGAAAAATGACTCCACGTCCGCCAGCTTGCCGGCGTCGGCGAAGGCCCCGCAGATGGAAACCAGGCGCATCAGCCCAAACCCGCCGCCGCCGTAGCGCCGGTCGAACTCCTCCCAGCGGTCTTTAACAAAGCTCCAGGCCAACTCTCGGCCGTGGAGATTGCCCGCCACCGCGGTAACCACCGTGATTGTATCCTGGGATCGTACATCGTCGGTCAGCGAGCGCTCCAGGGTTTCTTGCAGCAAATCCGGAGAGGCGAAGCGGGCCAAACTCAGCAGCAGCCGGATATGTTCTTCCTGTAGGTTGGTATTTTTGGCCAGCTCCCAGAGCTGATCGTAGGTATCCCGCTCGCCGGTCTGGGCCGCCAGGCTGTATACCAGGCCCCGCAGGTCGGGATGCAGGGATGCCGGGTCTTGGAGGTAGCTGGCAAAGCGGCCCCTGGCCTCTTCCAGAACCTCGGTATCCCCGTAACTGCCGGCCTGGCCCAGAACCGTGCTGCGAAGCAAAGCGTCCAGGTGTCCTTCTCCGGGGCGGGCGTCCCAGCCAATGCGGACAGCGGCCGGGCGGAACAGGTCTCGGGCGAAGGACCGATAGGCCTGATAGTAGGGCTCGTCAGCGATAAGGTTTTCCACATCCCGAAGGTTGCTGGCCAAATCACTCCAGACCGAGGCGTCGTCCTCGTTCTGGTAAACCGCCGCCACCGTTAGAAACTGGGACACCGGCAGGATTCCGGCTCTGGACAGGGCATAGGCATCGTTCTGCAGGCCGAGACGGTCGGTGGCGGGGAGTTCCAAGGAGCTTATCACTGGCATGAGGCGCTCCCAATCCTCCGGAGCATAGTTCACCCGGAAGAACCCGGTTTGCAGCGGGTTGACCTTGAACCACTGATCTGTACCGGGGCTGGCGAGAGGAATCCGGGTCTGGCGTTCGCTCATTACCAATGATATGGCCGGGGAGATGGCCTGGGCAACTCCGCCTTGGGCGATGCCCACCGGTATCTGCCAGACGGTATCCTCCGGGGCATCTCCCGAGCTGCGGTCGTACACGAACCGCTCCTGAGATAGCACCAGCTCCCGCCCGCCTGGGCCGGATTGGGCATCCACCTGAAGCAGCGGGTATCCCATCTGGCCGGTCCAGGTTCCCATAATCGATGTTACCGGTTGCTGGGAGGCGTTCTCCAGGGCTGCCCATAAATCCTCAGTTCGAGCGTTCTGGTATTGGTGGGCCGAGATGTACTGCCGCAATCCTTCACGGAAGGTCTCAGGGCTCAAGAATTGCTCCAGCATTCGGATGACCGACGCGCCTTTGCTGTAGCTGATAGCGTCGAAGAGCTGGCTCACCTCGGCCGGGTCCTTGACTTCCTGTTCGATAGGATGGGAGTTCTTCAAACCGTCCAGGCTCAAGGCCCGGTTGGTGTCCATGTTGACGAACTGGGTCCACATCTGCCATTCCGGAAAGGCCCAGTCCACCGCCTTGGTGCCCATCCAGGAGGCAAAACTCTCGTTCAGCCAGAGGTCGTCCCACCATTGCATGGTTACCAGGTCGCCGAACCACATATGCGCCATCTCGTGGGCCACTACCTCGGCGACCCGCTGCCGGGTGCCTGCCGAGGAGTTGTCCGGATCCACCAGCAGAGCGGTCTCGCGATAGGTTATGCAGCCCCAGTTCTCCATCGCTCCGGCGGCGAAGTCCGGTATGGCTATGTGGTCCAGCTTCTCCAGGGGATAGGGAATTTCGAAATAGTCGTTAAAGAAGGACAGGAGCTTGGCGGAGGTTTCCAGGGCAAAGCGGCCCTGCTCTTCTTTTCCGGCAGTGGTCCAGACCGACACTTTGGTATTGTTTCCCGCCTGCTGCTCAATGTGGGTGAAATCTCCGACGATGAAGGCCAGCAGGTAAGTTGACATAACCGGGCTCTCGGCAAAACGCACCGATTTGAGCCCGGAGCCGGCGGGCTTTTCCTCCGCAACCGGCGTGTTGGACAGTGCCACCAGATGGTCTGGGACCACCAGCGTAACCTGGAATTTAGCTTTATGGGCCGGCTCGTCCCAGCAGGGAAAGGCCCGGCGGGCGTCGGTCGCCTCAAACTGGGTGGCGGCCAGGTATCGCGTTTCTCCGTCCTGACCGACGTACTGACTGCGGTAGAAGCCGCGTAGCTTGTCGTTGAGCTCGCCGGAGAAAACCAGTTTTAGTGAAGCCGCGCCCGCGGGGATCGTTTCGGTGAAGCTCAGGGTCGCCGTCTCCCGTTTCGTATCGAAGCTTATTTCTGACGCGGGCTGGGAGTTGCCGCCCTGGGAGAGGGTTGCCGACTGAATGTCGAGTTCCACGGAATTCAGCTGAATTTGGGAGGTGGGCTCCATCACCTCAACCTCAATGGATTCTTCCCCGGCGAAGCTGAATTCGGCGAAGTTGGGTTGAAGCCATATCTGATACCTGCTGGGTCGTACGTTCACCGGCAACACGATAGCATCGGCGGTGGTCATGTTCACTCTCCAGGTTAAAATTCGTCGCCAAGATTGGTTGCCAGGATTGGTTGAATGAGGTCGGGGCAAAACCGGGGAATCCCCTGGAATCTACCTCGAAATGACCCATGTCATTCCGAAGGAGCAAAGCGACTGAGGAATCTAAAGTCTGGGCCCTTAAAATCTCTGGGGTCAGCGTGGCAATTACACTATGCCAATGGGGTCAAGACCATAATTCCAAGGACCTTAGACCCCTCGCTTCGCTCGGGGTGACATTTTGAGTCAATTGCTAGATGCTTAAAATCTTTCAACTCAGTTTACCATCGATAATCCGGCAGGCAATAGTCCGGCAGGTCTGCCCGGCCCGGGGCCCGGCTTTTCGATTCTCCCCAGTGTCATTGCGAGCGAAGCGAAGCAATCCCTCCTTACCCTCATGAGATTGTTTCGGGCCTGTGGGCCTCGCAATGACAATCGAAAGACCCTGAGCAGCCGGGCCGACTTGGGATGTGCCGAGTCAAAAACCTTCGGCTTTTACTGCCGTGGTTTATCCCTGTCATAATCCTGATGCTATAATGTGGCCCAACGCCGATTCCGAGCATCTCTGACCCCAGTCCCAAGATTGGCCCTGTGTGCCTCAGATACGCCGCATATACAAGGAGAAATAAGCAAGTATGGCCCCAAAGACCATGTTCGAAAAAATATGGGAAGACCACCTGGTACACGAAGAAGCGGGTCAGTCATCCATAATCTATATCGACCTGCATCTGGTCCACGAGGTGACCTCCGCGCAGGCCTTTGAGGGCCTCCGGCTGGCGGGACGTCCGGTGCGCCGGCCGGATTTAACCATCGCCACGGTGGACCACAACACCCCTACTTGGGACCTCTCCCTGCCGATAACCGACGAGATTTCCAAGCAGCAGTTGGATACCCTGATAAAAAACGCCCCCGAATTCGGCGTTACCCTTTACGACCGCCACAGCCCCTACCAGGGGATCGTGCACATAATTGGCCCCGACTTGGGATACACCCAGCCGGGCAAGACGGTGGTGTGCGGCGATAGTCACACCTCCACCCACGGTGCGTTGGGCTGCTTCGCCGTGGGCATCGGCACCTCCGAAGTGGAGCACGTGCTGGCCACCCAAACCCTGCGTCAGTTCAAGCCAAAGACCATGGAGATTCGGGTCAACGGCCCCCTTCCTTTCGGAGTCAGCGCCAAGGACGTAATCCTGGGGATAATTGGCCAAATAGGAATTAATGGCGGGGTGGGCTACGTTATCGAGTACACCGGCGAGGCCATTCGATCCCTCTCGATGGATGGTCGTATGACCGTTTGCAATATGAGTATTGAAGCCGGAGCCCGCGCTGGTATGATCGCCCCCGATGAGACAACTTTCGAGTATGTGAAGGGACGTCCCTTCGCTCCCCAAGGCCAGGAGTTCGACGCCGCTGTTGCCAGGTGGCGGCGGCTGCCCAGCGATGAAGGAGCCGCCTTTGACAAGACGGTGGTGGTGGAGGCGGCGGACCTGGAACCCTTCGTTACCTGGGGCACCAACCCGGGCATGGTCGCCAAGGTGACCGGCCGGGTGCCGGACCCGGCCTCCTTCGACCAGCCAGCCGAGCGGGAGGCGGCGGAAAGGGCTCTGCAATACATGGACCTGGAACCTAACATGCCGATCCAGGACATAAAGATTGACCGCATATTCTTAGGCGCCTGTACCAACGCCAGATTGGATGACCTGCGGGCCGCGGCGGAGGTGGTCAAAGGCCGCCACGCCCACCCGGATGTTTATCCCATGGTGGTTCCCGGCTCGGCCCTGATCAAGAAGCAGGCTGAAGAGGAAGGGCTGGACCGGATTTTCAAGGAGGCCGGTTTCGACTGGCGGGTCGCCGGATGCTCCATGTGCCTGGGAATGAACCCCGACATTCTCCAGCCGGGAGAGCGCTGCGCTTCAACCTCTAATCGCAACTTCGAGGGTCGCCAGGGCAAGGGCGGACGGACCCATCTGGTCAGCCCTCAAATGGCCGCCGCCGCCGCCATCGCCGGGCATTTCGTGGACATTAGAGACTGGTAGGAGAGAATCAATAATGGAGTCCTTCGTCAAGATAAGCGGTGTCGTCGCGCCGATCGACCGGGTGAACATCGACACCGACCAGGTTATTCCCGCGATCTATCTCAAACGTATTGAGCGAACCGGCTATGGACAGTTCCTGTTTTCCAGCTGGCGGTTCCTGTCCGATGGTAGTCCCAATCCTGACTTCATTCTGAACCAGCCCGGTTATCAGGGGGCCGGAGTTCTGGTGGCGGGGCGTAATTTCGGCTGCGGCTCATCCCGGGAGCACGCACCCTGGGCGCTGCAGGAGTACGGCTTCCGGTGCATCATCGCGCCCAGCTTCGCCGACATCTTCTACAACAACTGCTTCCAGAACGGACTGCTGCCGGTAACCCTGCCAGAAGAGCAGGTGCGGGAGATAATGGATAAGGCCCTGGAGAATCCCGGCATGAAGCTGAACGTCGATCTGGAGGCCCAGCGCATCTGGGACGATGGTGAAGAAATCTCCATCGCGTTCGAACTGGACCCCTTCCGGCGCCATTGCCTGCTCAACGGTCTGGATGACATAGGGCTTACCCAGCAGCACGAGGACAAAATCAGCGCTTTTGAGGCCCGCCGGGGTTAGCTGGGAGGGCCACATCGCTATGTCATATCGAGGGAGCCCTTCGGCTCGGCTCAGGATAAACACCGCGACCAAGAAATCTTAGAAGTGTATAAAGAGCCATCGTTCATGGTTCGACAAGCTTTCAAGTAACTGTAGAATTTCGTCGCAGTTAC
>JADFQT010000181.1 GCA_022561675.1 Chloroflexota bacterium | reverse complement strand
GTTATCGGCATTTTGTTGCGCGGTTTGTTGGTTCATTAATACCTGAATCTTGAGTTCCTGAGTTTGAATGTAGGCAAGCTCTACCACCAGCCGTGAATTTAAATCCATCGCCGATTTAATGTTTTGGGTGGAATCAATTTTTTGCGATAACGCATGAATGTTATCAAGGTGCGTTTTAATGTTATTAAAAGCGAAACTGGCATTAACCATCGCGGCGCGATTCACTTGCACATCTTGGGCGTATATTTTTCCCCGCGCAGGACTTGCCCCTTTTTCATAATCGTCATTTGACAGTGTGGGGTGATCGGTTTTATAAGTATTAACAAGTTCCTGATAACGTGCTGGATTGCCACCGGTCAGCCAGAGATAGCTCATCCCGACGGAACCGGGGCGCCGTAGGCATAAACGCGGTACGGAGGTGCGCATACAGTTACTTTTCAACGGGATAACCAGAAGGAGTGATCATGACAAACGGCGCTAAGACCGGAACGGTCGATGTCAATGGCACGAAGCTCTACTACGAGCTCAGGGGAAAAGGGCCATCACTGTTCTTCATCCCTGGCGCGGAGGGTGACGCCGAGGAGTATCTCCGAGTTGCGGAACGGCTCGAAGACGATTTCACCGTATTGAGCTACGATCGTCGCGCCTATTCGCGAAGCCCTCGGCCGGCCGGGTTCACCGGCAACGTGGACGTGGAAGCGGACGACGCGGCGGCTCTTCTGAGGGCTTTGGATTTGGCCCCGGCGCTCTTGTGGGGCAATAGCTCGGGCGCCATCATAGGGCTGAGCCTGGTGCTGCGACATCCTGAGGTGGTTCGCAAGGCCATGCTGCATGAACCCCCGCTCTTAGCGGGTTTAAGTGACCCCGACGGCGTGCTGGACTTCTTAAAGGAGTCTACTGCGAACGGCAAAGTGCCTTTCTTGCGCATGCTGATAGGCGACGCCGTGTACAACGGTTTCTCCGAGGGGTACCGCACACGCTTAGAAGCCGATGACACATGGATTCGATACGAGTTAAACAATTTCGAGCACTACAGACCGACCGACCAAGACTTAGCACAGGTACAGAAGCCAGTGGCCGTGCTCTATGGCGCCGACAGTCCGCCGTTTTTTGGGGAGGCAGCCAACTGGTTGTCGGAACGCCTGGGTACCGAGCCCGTGACCATTTCTGGCGGACACGGGTCCCACTATGACATGCCCGAAGAGGTGGCCAAGATCATTCGGGACCTTGTGCCCGTCGAGTGATTTGGGTTCGCCGAAGGTTTCCTGAAACGTCTCTATCTCACGAAACCATGGGGTGCCAGCAGGATACAGGTTAAAGCGCCTGCCAGATGCGCTTTCCCTCAACCCGCACCAGTTTGCCGAAGCCGGGTTTGGGGAAATGCCCGGCGGCAATGGTCATACCCTCCTGTTCCAGCCGGTCGAACACGGCGTGGCGGGTGGCGCGGGATTGGTCCTGGAGCACGTCGAACCCCGGGTTCCAGTCGGTTTCGTGGGCCTGCACCGGGCTGTGGGCCACGTCGCCCAGAATTACGCCGCGCTCGCCGGCGGAATTTATCAAAAAGCTAACATGACCCGGCGTGTGCCCCGGCGTACTCCAGACACGGATCTCCGGAGTCAGGTCAGTCTCCGGCTCCACATAATCCACTAGACCCAGCTCCACCAGCGGCAAGACCTGGTCTTTGATGTAGGGGAAATTCTCCAGGCTGCCGGCGCTGGTAAAGAAATCGAAATCGGCTTGGGGCATCAGATACCTGGCGCGAGGGAAAGAGGGACGGGTTTGCCCCCCGTCGGACCGCATGTTCCAGCCCACGTGGTCCGGATGAAGGTGGGTGAAGGTAACCGTCTCAATATCGCCGATGTTAACGCCCTTGGCTGACAGCTCATCGAACAGCCGCCCGGTCAGGGACGGGCCATATCCGGTGTCTATCAGTATAGTTCGGCCGGAGGAGCGGACGGCAAAGCATCCGGCATTCGGGTGAAGGTTGCCGTCATCTCCCAAATACTGGCGGTGGGAGGTCCAGGTTTCCGCGGAAACGGTGGGGAAAAAATCAGCGGCCGGAAAACTCAGATCGGCGTCCGACAGTGAGATTATCTCCACATTGCCAATTCGGATAATGTCCTCGGGCATGATAGTCCTCCTCCTGTAAAATCTCGGGAAAATCTCGCTGGCCAAAAAATGAAGCGCGCAGAGAAGATGCCCACATATTAACCCATGCTCCTGCCCGGGACCATCGCCTTGCGGCGGTGGGAAACCAGGGCGTATCATGACCTCACACTCCCCCAACTTGTCCAAGGTTTTTTGCCAGGAGGCGGGAATGCTTTACAGCTCCTATCGTTACTCCCAATGGGACGGCACTCAGCAGATCTTCGACGTCGATGCCGGAGATCTGATGGACCAGCTATCCGATGAGCTGCTGAAGCAAGGCGACGTGATGCAGGCCCTGCGAGAGCTGTTCCGCAAGGGCATGCAGAATCGGGAAGGCATGCAACTGACCGGCCTGCGGGAGTTGATGGAGCGATTGAAGAACCAGAGGCGCCAGCAGCTGCAGCAGCACAACATGGATTCGGTGGTGGATGACCTGAAGGAGCGGTTGGAGCAGATACTGAAAACCGAGCGGGAGGGCATCGACCGGCGCTTGGCCCAGGCCCAGGAGCAGATGGACCAGTCCTCCCCGGACCAATCATCCGAGGAGCGAGCGCAACAGGAAGGTCTGTACCGAATGCTGGAGCAGCGCTCCCAGCGCAACCGGGAGAAGCTGGACGCCCTGCCGGACGGCTTGAGCGGCCAGATCCAGGGATTGATGGAGTACGACTTTATCGACCCGGAGGCTCAGCAGATGTTCCAGGAGCTGCTGGACCTGCTGAAGAGCCAGATGGCGCAGAATATCTCCCAGCAGATGCAGCAGCAAATTCAGGGCATGTCTCCCGAAGAGATGGCGGCCATGGCCGAGATGATGCGCCAGCTCAACCAGATGATGCGGGATAAAATGGCCGGGCGGGAGCCGGATTTCGATGGGTTCATGCAGCAGTTCGGCTCCATGTTTGGTCCCAATCCTCCCCAGAGCTTCGACGAACTGTTGGAGCGGCTTAAGGAGCAGCTGGCTCAGATGCAGTCAATGCTGGAGAGCATGTCCCCCGAGGCGCGCGGCCAGCTGGAAGAGGCCTTGAACGCGGCGTTGGACCCGGCTCTGCGCCGAGAGATGGCCCAATTCGCGAGCATGATGGAGCAGTTGATGCCCATGGACGAGCTGCGCCGTCAGTACCCCTTTCTGGGTGACGATAGCTTGACCATGGAACGGGCGATGGAGATGATGGGCCAGTTCCAGGACCTGGACCAGTTGGAGCAGGCGTTACAGGAGGCGATGCGGACCGGCAATTTGGACGATGTAGACCCGGATAAGCTGGCTGAGCTTCTGGGGGAAGACGCCCGACAGGCCTGGGAGCAGATGGACAAGCTGCGTCAGATGTTGAAGGATGCCGGGTACATCACCGGCGATGACAAACTGGAATTGACCGCCCGAGGCATGCGCCGAATCGGTCAGAAAGCCCTTCGGGAGGTATTTGCCCAGCTGAAGAAGGACCGGCTCGGCGGCCACGAGGTGGACAGCAGAGGAGCCGGTGGAGACCTGCTGGGGGATACCAAACCCTACGAGTTTGGGGACCCCTTCCAGCTGGATTTGCAGGCCACCGTTAAGAATGCCATCCTCCGCAACGGCCCCCAGGTGCCGGTCCGGATAAGTCCTCAGGACTTCGAAATTTACCGCAACGAGCACATGACTCGGTCGGCAACCGCCGTCCTGCTGGACCAGAGCCGGTCTATGGGGCTTTTCAATAATTTCCAGGCGGCTAAAAAGGTCACCATGGCCCTCTATGCCCTGATTCGGAGCCAATACCCGCGAGATTCCCTGTTCGTCATCGGGTTCTCCGATTACGCGCGAGAGATCAAGGAGCAGGACCTGACCAAGGTCAACTGGAACGCCTGGGTATCCGGCACAAATCTCCACCATGCGCTGATGCTGGCCCGAAAGAAGCTGGCCGACGAAAAGGGCGGCAGCAGGCAAATCCTGTTGATAACAGATGGCGAGCCCACGGCCCACCTGGAGGGAGACAAGGCCTATTTCAGCTACCCGCCCAGCTTCCGCACCGAGCTGGAGACGATGAAAGAGGTTAAGCGGTGCACCCAAGAGGGCATCGTCATCAACACCTTCATGCTGGAAAACAATTACCAGCTGGTAAATTTCATCGACCGCATGACTCGGATGAATCGCGGCCGCGCCTTCTACAGCAGCTCGGAAAACCTGGGTCAGTACGTCCTGGTGGACTACCTTAGCAATCGCAAGAAGAGGGTGTCGGCCTGACAGATTCCCCCGGATGGATTCCTTGCCTGGCGGCGAAATGTTGGGTGGCAGGGCCTTTTCATTCTCCCCACTGTCATTGCGAGCGGAGCGAAGCAATCGCTCCCTTCCCGCATGAGATTGCTTCGGCCCTGCGGCCCTCGCAACGACAATTAATGGACCCTGAACTGGTTGGTTGCGCCTCTTCCCAGGCCGCCGGCAAAATGCTAAGATTATCGAAACAACAGAATATGCCCGGTTGCGGACTGGTCGACCAGAAAAGGGGAAGACCAGGCTTTTAAGACGGCCCAGAGAGGCTGGCAAGGTGAAACAACCGCTGTATTTTCCAGCTGCCCCTCCGGCTGTTCCCCGGAGAGAGGCTCTGGGAAATTGAAGCCCTTGCCAGCTAAATGGTGAGGGTTTTTTGTATCTGCCCAAGTATAAAGCTGAGCCTGGCTTGGCTCAAGTCAAGCAAGAATGGTTTCCGTTGAATCCGGAGCAGACCCTCCTAGGTGCGCCATGACCGAACGGCAGATAATGGGACCCGATGACATTCGTCGCGCCCTGGCTAGGGTTTCCCATGAAATCCTGGAGCGCAACCGGGGTAGCCAGGAGGTGGTGTTGGTGGGAGTGCACACCCGCGGGGTACACCTGGCCAGGCGCTTGGCGCAAAACATCTTGCAATTCGAAGGGAGCCAGGTGCCGGTGGCCGAGCTGGATATCAGCCTGTACCGGGATGATTTACAAGAACGGGCTCGTCCGCCGCTGAAGCCCACCAGTCTTCCGGTGGACATTCGGGACAAAAGTGTGGTGTTGGTGGACGATGTGCTCTACACCGGCCGCACCATTCGGGCGGCGATGGACGCGCTGATCGACTTCGGACGCCCGCGGCAGGTTCAGCTGGCCATACTGCTGGATCGGGGACATCGCGAGCTGCCGATTAGACCCGACTACGTGGGTAAAAACATCCCCACCAGCCAGGAGGAGCGGGTCATGGTCCGGCTGGCGGAGGTCGATGGA
>JADFQT010000180.1 GCA_022561675.1 Chloroflexota bacterium | reverse complement strand
TCCCTCGCCCCGAATTCCGTGCTTTGCTGGTAACCTATCCGTGCATCCGCGAGCCCAACCCATGTCGTCCAGTCTGTCGGCTATTTTGTCGGCAATTCGTCGTAGCTGGCTCAGATACAGTGGCGGGCGATTTTTCGGGGGCGAAATGTTTCGGGGGTTTTTGGTCGTTGGCAGTTAATTGGTGCCTTTGGCCCTCCATGGCTTAGGAATTCGAGATACGGGTGTTGTTATATGCCCCCGCGGTCAATTTGGCCAAAAAGGGGCACCTTTTTATCTAAGGAGACCAGTCGGGCTCGTATTTGCGGGGCAATGATACCCTTTTCGGTAACATTTTTTATGAGTCAATTCGGCAACTTGACAACCCCGTCGCATTGCGGCTAACCTGAAAAAGCCTTTACCGCTCGTTGGTCCCTACCAGGACATTATCGCGGTTTTCGGCGATCTCCCAGCAGCGTTATAAGCGATAGCGGGACCCAGGTGGGGCGAGGGACTGGAGGCGAGGGATTAATGGAAGCGTCGGCTCGGGAAAAGCCTATCGCTGACCTGCAGCACCTGTGCGACACTGTCCTGTCCCAGCGGCCCCTGATTCTGGCCACCAATCGGGGCCCGGTAGAGCATCAGATGACCTCCGACGGACGCACCGAAGCCCGCCGGGGCAGCGGTGGTGTCGTAACCGCCCTCAACTCCCTCACCCAAATGGTCGACTTTACCTGGGTCGCCAGCGCCATGGGGGAAGGAGACCGCACCGTCTCCAACCAGGGACAGGCTCCCAAGATTAAGTCTCCCTTGCCCGGCCACAAGATCCACCTGCGCTACATCGTGACGCCCCGAAGGGTCTACCACAAGTATTACAATATCATCTGCAATCCGCTGCTCTGGTTCCTCCAGCACTACATGTGGAACCCGCCCTATAATCCCAACGTGGACGCCAGCGTCCACGACGCGTGGCAGGGCGGTTACGTTCCGGTTAATCAGGCCTTCGCCCGCGCGGTGGTCGAAGAGGCCAGAGATGGGGATCAGCCGCCAATAGTCGTCAGCCATGACTACCACCTTTACCTGATGCCCAAGCACGTCCGCGAAGAAATTCCCGATGCAATTATTCAGCACTTTGTTCACATTCCCTGGCCGACGCCCCGCTACTGGCAAATGGTCCCCGTGTATATCATTCGTGAGATTTGCGACTCCTTGTGCAGTGCGGACCTGGTAGGGTTCCAGACGCCCCAGGACCGGCAGAGCTTCCTGGACACGGTAGAGGAGTTTTTGCCGGAGGCTGAGGTCGACCGCCGGGAGCACATAGTGCGACGGGACGGACAGTCCACGGGGGTCAACGTCTATCCGATCTCGATCAACGTGGCTGAGGTCCAACGCATAGCCGGGTCTCCCCGGGCACTGGATTACGAGGAGAAGCTCCGCCCGCTGCTGAACGACACCACCATCGTGAGGGTCGACCGGGCCGAACCGAATAAGAACGTGATACGGGGCTTCAAAGCCTACGATCTGCTCTTATCTCGCCACCCCGAGTTGCAGGGCAAAGTTACCTTCCTGGCTTTTCTGGTTCTGTCCCGCACCCACATCCGGCAGTACCAGCGGTACATGGACGAAATTCAGCAGCTGATTGACCAGATAAATCGGACCTATGGCACGGAAAGCTGGCAGCCCATCCGAGCATTCATGGAAAACAACTACAGCCAGGCCGTTGCGGGCATGAAGCTGTACGATGTGCTGCTGGTTAACACGATAATCGATGGAATGAACCTGGTTGCCAAGGAAGGCCCGGTCGTCAACACAAAAAACGGGATTCTGGTACTCTCGGAAAGCAGCGGCGCCCACCCCCAATTACTTCATGATGCCCTGTCGGTATCACCCACCGACATTGAGGGCACCATGGAAACCCTCTACCAGGCGGTGAATATGTCTCCGGAAGAGCGCCAACAGCGGGCGGCGAATTTATATGAGACGGTTCGCCGGGAAGACATCAACCACTGGCTCTGCCGGCAGCTAGAAGATATTGGCAAATTGTTGTAGACTAGGGTTCGGTTTTCCCAGAAGGACCAAACTCTTACCTCCAGAACCCCTTGCCACCTTCCCAGCTGCCAGACCTAACGCCGAAAGTTAATCTCTCTGCGGACCACCGCGCATTCTGCCGGTATCTACCAGAAGAAGGAGTGCCCCCTCCAATGGAAGAGCTGTTCAAAGGCCAATGGCCGGAAGGTGAGCGCCCCGACATACAGCTCTACATCTTCCCCCATCTGCAGGAGTTCATTACGGTAGATTTGCGGGAGACAGTACCGCAGGTATCCCTGCTGAACACTGGGGACCTGTTCAACGAAGAGTTCTTCCGCTGTGTGGAGACAGAGTTTTCCCAGGCGATTCGCGAGGGAACCGAGTTCCCGTTTTCTCACCTGATGAACCTACCCATGCGCCTGGAAGAGTCCATCCGCGGGATGGCCATGAACTTTATTCTGGAGCGCTTGGGCATGGACCCGGAAGACGAAGAGGAGCTGCCTTCAGTATTGGTGTTCGTAATTAGCGGAGGTGCCCTCTCTCTACACTCGGAGAAACTGGTGAAAAGCCTCCAGGAGTTTCTGGGAGGCCATTCCGATGCGGCCGCGCTGTCGGAATGGAGTGCGGTCATAACTCGCCTGGTCGAAGAAGAAAGCAAGGTGCTGAAGAAGCTCAGCCAGCAGGACCTGGCCGAAGCCATTCCCGGTGATGCACCGGATTACTTCACGCTGTGGGAAAACCGGAATTGACCCCCTTTCCGAATGGAAGCCGCTTTCCAGGATCCACTACCCTACTAAAAGCCGAGAAGCCTGCCCCAACACTGACAATTTCTCCATCACAGCTATGACCCGCACCGGATTAACTCTCAGCAGCCGCCAGGATGCCTCAGACCAGGACTTGATCGCCGTGGCGCGGGAGGCGGAAGCCCTGGGTTACGAAACCTGCTGGACGGGCGAATCGTGGGGAAGGGATGCCTTTACGGTTCTCACGCTCCTGGCCTGTCACACGAAGACCCTGCGCCTGGGCACCGGCATCATCCCGGTATTCAGCCGAACCCCGGGTCTCATCGCCCAGAGCATCGCCTCATTAGACCTGATCTCTCAGGGCCGCGCCGTTCTCGGACTGGGCACCAGCGGTCGCGCGGTTATTGAGGGCTGGCACGGCGTTTCCTACCGGCAGCCACTCCAACGCACCCGGGAATACCTGGAGATTATCCGCCTGGCGCTGAGCGGTAATCCTGTCAACTATCAAGGGGAAATCTTCCAGTTGCAGCGCTTTCGGCTGGGACTCTCGCCGGTGCAGCAGCATCTGCCCATTTATCTGGCCAGCCTGGGGCCCAAGAATCTGCGGCTGACTGGGGAGTTGGCCGATGGCTGGCTGCCGATTTGGGTCGACCAGCAGCGATTGCCCGACTTGAAAGAAGAGGTTGCCAAAGCGGCCTCTGCCGCGGGCCGGGATATCTCCCAGATTACCGTTGCACCGCAGATTCTCTGCTGCGTGGCCGATAATCCTGAGGAGCTGGCCCAAGCGGAGAGAGAAGCCAGAATCCACATGTCCTACTATATCGGCGGAATGGGCCAATACTACTACAATCTTTTCTGCCGCTTTGGCTATCGAGCGGAGGCCGATGCCGTTCGCCAAGCCTGGTCCGAAGGAAATCGCGACCGGGCCGCGGACGCTATCTCCGACCAGATGCTGGACAACATCACGGTGCTGGGCGACGCTGAAACCTGCCGGTCCAAGCTGAGACGCTTTCGGGAGATGGGCGCCGACATGCCGGTGGTTGCCTTCCCCCACGGAGCGACCAGGTCTTCGATTGTGAAAACCCTGCGGGCGCTGGCTCCAGTATCCGCGACTGCGCCGAGCGCCGAGCCGGGAGCAGTCGGTTCTGCATGAAGGTTGGCCTGATATCGGACACTCACTCCGCCGGCAGCGGGCAGGATCTGCCGAAACAAGTCTTCCAGGCCCTGGCTGGTGTAGATTTGATCCTCCACTGCGGCGACCTGGAATGCCTGGGGGTGCTGGACAGCCTGGAAACGGTGGCGCCGGTCCTGGCGGTTAGAGGATACGAAGACCCGACAGAAGAGGGTGACCGCCTGGCAACTGCTACTCGGGTGGTGCCGCTGGAGGGCGTGAACATCGGGATGGTCCATGATATCCAGTGGCCCACGCCGGGCATAACCACCAGCCCAGACGGAACATCCTTACAGTTCCCCCTTAGCGGGACCAGGGAGTTGCTAACCAAGAAATTTGGTCGGCAGGTAGACGTGGTGGTTTTTGGGGATACCCATGAGGAGCTCATCTGCTATTGCGACGGGGTGCTGCTGGTGAACCCGGGCAGCCCCACCTATCCCGGCCGGCGGCACCCGACCGGCAGTCTGGGCACACTGGGCTTACTGCGATTAACCCGTGGGGCCGTGGACGTGCGATTGATCGACCTTGGAACCTTTTAGCTTTTCAGGCCCCCAATTACGCTTCTATCTCCCGCTACCCCTGCCAGACCTGGCTGCCGCCTACCCACTCCTAGAACGTCCGGCGCCCAAATAAGGGGCCAAACTCAGGTGCGAGATGCATCCTCGCTAACCTAAAAAGACCGGCAACCGCGGGGGGTTACACCCTTGCACCGAAGAGAAAACCTGGCTAATCTGTCTATCAGAGGCCCGGGTAGCTGGCATGAGGCCCCGGGCACAAGAGGACGGTTCGGATGGCGCATATTTTGATTATCGAGGACCAGGAGCCCTTGGGGGTCCTGTACAAGTCCGTCCTTCGAAAATACAACCACGAAACCACCATCACCACCACCGGCGAGGCCGGCATCGAGGCGGCTCTGCGGGAACGGCCGGACCTGGTCATCCTGGACCTGCTGCTCCCCGGCATTCCCGGCATTGAGGTGGCGAGAAGGCTTCAAGAGTCGGGAATTCTTCCGGGAGTGCCACTGATCATCACCACCGCCCTGGACGAAATCGATGCCCAGTCCATAGCCGATTCCCTCAACGCCACCGCGGTGCTGAACAAGCCGTTCAACATCGATTCTATCCTCAGCACCGTCAACGGAGCCCTGGCCACCGCCAACCAAGATTAACGCCTGCTTAGTATGGCTCATCCGTCATCAGGAGCCGGTGGATGCTCCCACCAAGGCGCTACTGCCTTGAAGCCTCAGGCCCCTCCCAAGCTCGACGCCAACCACGCGTACGTTCTAAAATCTGGTCCCACACCCTCTTAAACACCCTCCGAGGCAACCGCCATAAGCAAGGCGGGGAGCTCGGTATCTGTTCCCTCCCGGCAACTGATCGCAATCGACATAGGTAGGCCTTCGCGGGCTTTCCCTGTCACACCACCGTGCGTACGGGTCCGTACACGGCGGTTCGGTG
>JADFQT010000179.1 GCA_022561675.1 Chloroflexota bacterium | reverse complement strand
CCGCGCCGTATTCCAGCCCCTTCACCTTGGCCACTTCCCCGTCTTTGGCGGTGAGCATGATGGCCGGCGCATCGGTGATGCTGCGCAATCGGCGTAGGGTTTCATAGCCGTCCATTCCCGGCAGGCCAACGTCCAGGATTATTATATCCGGCGTGGCAGAGGTGGCCAGCTTGAGACCCTGCTCGCCCGAGTCGGTGGTGATTATCTCGGCCTCCGGCCACCTGAGGTTAAAACAGATGGTCACGGTTTCGCTGATGATTGGATCGTCTTCGATAACTAAAATCTTCATTAGTCGCCTCTCCTCGCTCGGGTATCGCCTGAGCCCTCAAGGGGGATGGTGAAGCAGAACACGCTGCCCTCCCCGAGGGGGCTTTCGGCCCAGATCTTGCCACCGTGCAGCTCTACTAGGGTCTTGGCCAAAGCCAAGCCCAGCCCGGTTCCGGGAACCGGAGCCTCGTTTGAGTCGTGAGCCACGCGATAAAAGGGTTCGAAGATCCGCTCCAGGTCGTCTCGGGGAATGCCCCGGCCGTTGTCCGACACCTGGAATTTGATGCTGATGCTGTTTTGGGATACGGAAGCGCGGATGATGCCGCCGGTTGGCGTATATTTGATGGCATTGGCCACCATGTTGGTCAGGACCTGCTCCAGCCGGCGGGCATCTACTAGAATCTCGGGGAGGTCTGGCTGAATGTCCACATCCAAACGCTGATTTTTAAGCTGGCTGAGAGGGGTGGCCATTTCCACCACCGGGGCCAAGATCTGCGCAGGCGAGGCCAATTCCTTGTCCAGCCGTACTCCGCCTGAGGAGAGGTCGGCCACCTCCGAAAGGTCGTTGGTAAGCTGGTTCATCACCCAAACACTGCGGCTCACGTTGCTGAGCAGTCGCTGGTAGGGTTGGTCCAACCCCTGGATCTCTTCCGATTCCTGGATCAAATCGAAGGATGTCTTCAAAGACGCCAGAGGTGTTCGAAACTCATGGGTGATGAGAGAAATAAAGGACCGCCGCAGCTCGTCCTCGTGGCGCAGCTCCCGCACCTGACGGGTCTGGGCCTCGAAGAGCCGGGAGTTTTCCAGCGCTATCGCGGCCACGTCGACAAACCCCTGGAACTCTGCCTGTTCTGTCTCTGAAAATTGGCGGTTGGATGCCAGGCCCACGGTCAATAATCCCCAAGTCCCTTGAGCAGTCCGGAGCGGAAACCCAATCATCCGGGTATCGTCTTCGCCACCGAAGAGTTCTCGAGCGGTCTTTCCCCAGGGCAGGTCGGGAGACAGGGCCAAGGGCCGAAAGTCATCCCAGTCATCAAGTAGCGCTTTCAGCGTAGCAGCCTGGTCTTCGGATGCTGCCACGGGAGAGGCATAAAGTGTTTCCTCAGTTGAAGAAGGGACCCATTGACTGAGAGTCAATGAGCCAGGCTTCTCGTAGACCGCGATGGAAAAAATGATAACCGACTCCCACCATTCCACGTTTTCGGCGGACCACCGGATTATGCTTTCCATAATCTGGACCTGTTCTCCGCTCGAAGGGGAAAGGCTAATAATTTCCCGTAAGGAATTCAGCTGATGCTGGCTCTTCACCCGCTTACCTGCAGAAGTTTTTGGCCGCCAGGGGTACCGAAATGCCGCGTGACCGTAAGGCTCTCCTCTCGATTGTCCTGGTAAACCCCAGGCCGCTTCCCCGTGCACTTTCCCCGTGTACTTTCATTGATAGGGAGGATTTCCGTCAGTTCAATGCCCGCTCGGCTGGTCATGAGCACCAATTACTCTCTTCCGGAGCACCCTGATGCAGGTGAACGATCATGATTCATTTTCAAGGACCAGACCTACCTCGCGACAGAGTGCTCGCACCCTAGCTAAGCATTGCCCCGCAAAAGAGGGCACCTACCCCACCGAGTTGACTCGCCGAGCTACCCCGCCGAGCTAGATCACCGAGCTACTTCACTGACTATTTTCCAAGAGGCGCAGGATGGTAGGACAGGGTGCTAGCACCCTGTCTGGAAGATTTATGGTAACAAAATTCTGTCGGGAAGCTCCCACCTTGTACCTGTCTTGGGGGCGCCGAAAGGCAGAGTACAGGGAGCCTAAGCCAGCGGGATTGGTACCGTGACCACTGACCGGCCGGGATCCCAGGGCTGGCTTGCAGATGTCGGGAATAGGCCGGGGATAGAACCACAGAGGGACTTGGTGTTCTGGATTAATGGCCGGCAAGAAACTGGCCGGCCGTAAGGCGGAATCCTCTGTAGTCCTTAAAAGGGCCACTTCTCCTGTTTGTGGGCCATCTCCCAGAAGAGGTACTCGTAGCGACTACTGGTTAAAAAGGCTTCCCGCATGGCCTGCAACTCGGGCTCGCCGGCTTGCTCCGCCGCCTGGTCAACAAACCCCCGCCAGGCCTCCACGCTGTCCTGCAAAGCCCCGGCAACGTAGAAGGCGGTCCACTGGCTGTACAAGGGGTGCTCCGAGGCGCCTAGGTTGTCTTTAAGCAGGTGGTAGGTCCAGGGGCAAGGTAATAGCGCGGCCGCAGTGGGCCCCAGGCCATGGAGGGATGCGGTCTTGAGCATGTGGTTGACATATGCGGTGTTGGTGGGAGAAAGGCCGGTCTCCTGGATGTCCTCCATGGTCACTCCGGCCTCCGCCAGCAACCTATGGTGGAGAGGACGCTCAATAGGAGTTAAGACGCGGTGGGAAAGCTCTTCCAGAGTCTGGGAGTCGGGCGCTTTAGCCAGGGCCAGGGCAACCGTGCGGGCGAATCCTTCCAAATAGAGGTAGTCCTGGGTCAAGTAATACCGAAATGCTTCTGGCGGCAGGCTGCCGTCCTTGATGGCCCGCAGGAAGGGGTGTTCGAAGATGGCATGCCAGATTGGCTGGGCTTCCTGTTTCAACTGCTCGCTAAAGCTGGTCATGCTTCTCCCCTTGGGTGAATGTCGTTAGGTTAGGGGACTGGGAACGGTGACTTTGGCCTGCCCGAAAGCCGCTGTGGTCCCATCCTGGGCTTCAAGCCATACCCGCAGGTAAAGGCTGGTACGGTGGGCTTCCAGCTTCTCTTGAAAAATCGAGCCGTGGGCGGTAAATTTCCCGCCGGAGCGCAGCGGTCTCAAAAAGCGGACATCCAGTTGGCCCCCCTGCCTAAAGTCGATACCGTAGCTGCTGGCAATCAGCTGATGCAGGTAGGCGAAGGACATCAGCCTGGCTGCGGCTGGCCCATCCACCGCCCACTCGCAGGCCGGGGCCAGCCTACGGCTCAATGCTCTGAACGCCTCCAAATCCTCCGGGACTAGCCATTTTTCCAGAACAGGTATTGCTTTATCGGGACCGGTGAGGGGGAATTTTTCCGGCGCCTCCGGTCGTGGGTCTTCATTCCCCACGTCTTCTTCCCCCACCACGAAGGTGTGTTGGCTGCGCAGGACTTCCATGCCGATCTCGTCTACCGCGAAAGTCCCCACTACCAGCCAGTCCCGACCATGGAGGCGGTATTTTTCTCGAATCCAGCCGCTTACTTGAACGCGTCGTTCCACGAAGGGAGGCCGGTAGTACCATTCCTGGTGGCGCACGCCGGTGAGGGGCATGGCCCCATATTTACTCGTGAGGACCTGGCGGCACTCGTCAACCGCCAGGCTGGGGAACCCTGCCTCGGGATACCCAACAGCGGAGCGGTAGAGCTCCAGGTCTTCCTGCTTTACCAGGTATTCCAGGTGGCCCAGCTGCCCGCCTACGGGCAACCGTTGATAAAAATCGGGGCCGAATTGCCCGGAATGCCCTCCCCCAAAATGCCTTCCCGGTCCGGCCACTGCCGCGCTCAGTCTTGCCCGCCCTTGTTGCCGTTTAGTTTGCGGGTTAATTCGGCGAACTTCAGGAGATCCGCCCGACTGCGGGCCTGGTCGCCAGTTTTTTGGTAAGCCATTCCCCGGGCCCGGTAAGCCTCGGCCAGGTCCGGCTTCAGCTCAATGGCTCTCGAATAGTCGCTGAGCGCTTGCTCCAACCGTTCCGTCTGAGAATAGGCGTTTCCACCAGAGAGATCGGCGTTGCCGAGGGAGAGATAGACGTTACCACGGGAGAGATAGACATTGGCTAAGGATGGGTCTAGCTGCAAGGCCCGGTTAAAATCAATAAGGGCCGGAGCCATCTCGCCCAAATCCGACAGCGCCGTTCCTCGATTCTGATACAGATTGGCGAAGGCCGGCGCCAGCCGCAGCGCCTGATCAAAGTCCTCAATCGCCTTCCGGGGCTGACCCAGGTTGCGGAGAGCTATACCCCGATTGTAGTAGGCATTGGCGAAGGTGGGCACCAACTGAATCGCCTGATCGTAGTCCTCAACCGCCAGGGAATATTGATGCTGATCGCTTAGCACATTGCCCCGGGCGTAGCGGTAATCGGCATCGCCCGGCCTCAGTTCTATGGCCTGCGAGTATTGCTCCAGGGCAGCTTCTCTCCGGCCCAAATCCCGGTAGGCGATGCCCTGGTTATAATAGGCATTGGCCAGCTGAGGGTTCATCCCAATGGCTGCTTTGAAGTCGGCAATGGCCGAGTCGTAGCTTTTTAGCGAGGCATGAGCCACGCCTCGAGCGTAGTAGAAATCGGCGTCTTCCGGCTCCAACTCTATGGCGACATCGTAGTCCGATATGGCCTTGTCGAATTCACCCTGATGGCGATAGACGACTCCCCGGGCGTAAAAGGCGACCGGATAATCGGGCTCCACCTCCACGGCGGCGGTGTAGTCTTCAATGGCTTGCCGCAGGTCGCCGGCGTTCCGATAGGCCATTCCTCGATAATAGTAGGCCGGGGCGAACTTGGCGTTCTCGACCAGCGCCCGGTTGAAGGAGCCGATGGCGTTGTCGAGCATTCCCTGCTGCAAAAAGAACTGACCCTGGGCCACGTAGTCGTACTCGGTAGGCGAAGCCGTCATGACTTATTCGGAAATCTCCACTTCGTACATGTCGTAGTGCGAGGGACACATGCCCAGGCTGGAGTAGACTTTTTGCGCCCCATGATTTCGGCGGTCAACGTAGAGGCGCACTCCGCAGACATTACCCCGCAACCTGGCTTGGGCCCGAACCTGCTGGTCCAGAGCTCGATAGACTCCACGGCGGCGATGCTCCGGTATAACGTAGACGCTCTGGATCCACCAGAAGTAGGCGTTGCGCCAATCGCTCCACTCGGTGGTTATCATCAACTGGCCGGCCACCTGACCCGCAATCTCGGCCAACAGGTAGAACCCCCAACCGCCGTCCGCAAGCACCGCCGCCACTCCAGGCCTCAAGCGTCCCAGGTCCAGGGTTTTGCCTTCGGTCTCCCGGGCCATGGCGGAGTTGAAATCGACGATGGTTTCCAGGTCCGAGCCGATCGCCCGCCTGATGGTTATTTCCGAGGTATTCTGATTGGTCATTGAG
>JADFQT010000178.1 GCA_022561675.1 Chloroflexota bacterium | reverse complement strand
CGGAACAACCCACGACGGTCCCCACGCCTGAGCCAACGGCTTCCACGACTCCCGAGCCTACTTCCGAACCGACTACGGCGCCAACCGCCGTACCTGTACCGGCCGCGACGCCGACGCCAGTTCCCACACCGCTGCCTGTCCCAACTCCGCGGCCCACGGCCAGGCCGCCCGTGATAATCAGCACTGACACAGAGCCGCTGCCGGCCCTACCGGTCAATTGCCTCTCCGAGTTCCAGCCGACCCCTCCCAATACCAGCGGGCAGACCTTGCCCCACGTATTCGCCGGCACCGTCCGCGTCGACGGCGTGATCGCCCCCGATGGCATCGTAGTCACGGCCCGCATCGACGGCCTGTTGGCAGCAGTAGCCGTCCTGAAGGATGGTAGCTATACCCTAGTGGTGGAGCCTCCGCAGGGAGTGTCCTACATCGGCAAAAAAGTCATTTTTAGTGTGGGAGAGTGCCAGGCCTCTCCAACTGCTATCTGGCAAACCGCCCGAGTGGACCGGGTGGACCTCACCGCTACGTCTCCCCAGTAAGCCCGCAGCCTCCGGTTCGTCAAATGGCCGGTTCCACAAAACGGTTGACAGGACTAGACTGCGGCTTACAATTACAAATACTCAGAGCGACACCAACTCTCATTCCGCCGGGCCTGGCCCTGGGTTTACCCATGAGTCCGGTAGCTTTTGGAGGCCTGCATGATTACCAAGTTTGATAGTCTCTACGCCGGACACGTGGATATGGAAAACACGGGCTACGCCGGCACCGCGGTCAACGATCGCTCCTTCTCCGACGAGCATCTGGCGACCGCCCTGGACAAGGCAACGAACATTGCCCAGGTGCTGGATCGCAACGGTTACGACACCTTCTGGATGGCCGAGCACCACTTTCAGCCCGAGGGATACGAGTGTATCCCCAACCTGCTTTTGCTCAACGTTCATCTGGCCCACCTGACTAAAAACATCAAGCTGGGCTGCGCTTTCAATATCGCTCCTATGTGGCACCCACTGAGACTGGCCGAGGACTTCGCAACGGCGGACATCCTCACCGGTGGCCGGGTGATTTTCGGCATCGGACGAGGCTACCACACCCGGGAGGTAGAAACCTTCGGCCAACCCCTTCTGGACCAAGCAGCCAACCGGGACCTGTTCGAGGAGCAGGCGGAGATAATCTTCAAATCCTTCAATGAGCGTTCCTTCTCCCACCACGGCAAGTATTACGACATTCCCCCAAATGTGCCCTACCGGGGTTATCAGCTGGAGGAGATAACCCTGGTGCCCCGCCCCAAAAACCTGCCGGTGGAATGCTGGCAACCGATTCAAGGCGGCACCACCCGCGCCCTGGACTTCATGGCCAAGCATGGCATAAAGGGAATCATCGGCGGCGGCGTGGCCGAGGGGGGAGCCATGGATGGAATCATGGTGGCCTACCAGGATGCGCTGGTTCGGGCCGGTCGTCCCGATGCCAAGCTGGGCGAAGACATCAGCCTGGGATTCCATTTCTACCTGGCGGAGAGCCAGGAAGAGGCAATTAAGGCGGCGGCCAGCTACTACGAGGAAAACCTCAAGATGTTCGGTCCGCTACGGCTGACTCGGGGCCTCAGCGAGCAGCAAATTCTGGATATCAGCGACCCTAAGAAAGCGCCAAGCGCCGGGCTCCCTACCCTGGAGGACGCCGTAAAAGCAGGCTCCTTCCTATGCGGCACACCGGAGCAGATAATCGAGACTTTGAAGCGGACAGAGGAGAGGTATCCCGGTTTGGAGCGAGTCGGCATGAGTCATCCGGTGGGCACTCCGGAGAATGTGATTCTGGAGCAGTTGGAGTGGCTGGCCCGGGACGTGATGCCCGCCTTCCAGGCAAAGGTGACGGCCGGCACTCCCGCCGACAACTAAAAGCGGATTGTTGGCGAATTCCGACGCCAAAATGTTTCCAACAATGGTTCAAGACCCCCAAGCGACTGATGCTTGGGGGTCTTTCTCTGGAGCCAATTACCGGGGCGCCCCTGGCCGGGACAAAGCTGGAAATTACGCTTCAGCCGGGGACCGGCGTTGCGGGAGGAGCCCTAAGCCGGCAGCCGAACTTTTTTGGTAACCGGCCGGTTGTAGGGGCGAGCTGGGCAGTAAGCGGAGCGGGAGCGCCCCGAATCTCCGGCCACCAGTACCAGCACGTTGTCCGGATGTCTGACCACCGGCACATTGATGTTCGGCTCGTCCACGTTCAGCCAATGGGGCCACCAATAAAGGTCTCCCGCTTCCTGGTCCCGCCCGTATCGCAGCTGCTTGTATCTCTGGACCCGCTCCACCGGCACCCGGGCGCGCTCGTAGAGATATAGCTTAACGTCCTGTTTGGTCCAGCCTTCCTCACTCAGGAGTCGGGCAATCAAGGGACTGATTACCACCACAACATGCCCGCCGTGGATAATGTTGTGGTTCAGGTTGGACATGGAGTCAGCTAATAACCACAGCGGAAGCTCCATGCTGCCTGACCCGCCGGGATTGTTGCCTCGGGGGGCGTCGGAAGCGTAGACGGTAACGCAGCTATCCTCTGCGTCAAAGCCGAATTCGGTGTGTACCGGGGCCCAAGGCGTGTCCACGTCCGCGCCGATGCAGTAGGAGTACTTGGCTGGAGAGCCCAAGGTAGATTTATCGCCGCTGTCCGGGTGTCCCCCGCCCGCGTTTACCATTAGCAACCGCACCGCCCGGCCAATAGTGGCATTTGCCCGGCTGCCATGGCCGAAAAGTCCGACTCCGTGATTGATTCCAACCTGCTCCACCACCGGTCCGGTTACGATGACCATGGGGGCCGCTGGGTCGCTGGTGGCCTGCAACCCCCGAACATCAAACTGGGGGTCCAGCAGGGCTTCAACCGCCGCCAGCACCACGGGCATGTACTCCGGGCGGCAGCCGGCCATGACCGCGTTGGTGGCTACCACCTCGACAGTTACCACGCCCTGGCGGGGAGGCATAATGCCGAGGACCTCCAACGGATCCCGCCCGGCGGCTGCGACCATTGCCCGCACCGCTTCCTCCGTCGGAGGAACCACCGGCAGGCCGTCGGTCCAGCCGTTTTCGAAATACTGCTCGATGGTGTCGATGGCGCCCTGAACCGAGTCCAGGCCGGTCAATCTCGGGGTTGTTTCACCGGTCACCATAGGAAAGCTCCCTCCCTGGAAATTGGGCTTTATGAAAGTGCCGAGAAGTAAATGTGCCTGGTTCGACAAGCTCATCACGAACGGGAAAGCCCGTTCCTACCGCGCCAGTCGCAGGATGACTACCTGTCTTTTGAAACTTTTAACCGGCTCTTGGGGGACAGCAGGAGGACGTTCCTCCTGTCCCCGGAGGAAGGCCGCCCGGGAAACCCGATCTAGCCGGTCCAAGCTAGTCGATCAGGGCATTTACGATTTCTTCCGCCACCGTCTGGGCCTTAGCCGCGGCGACTTTCTGGTCTCCCAAGGGATGAGATACAGCTACCAGGGGCAGGTCTTCCAAGTTCATAGACCGCTTTATGGATGTGGCCAGGCGTACAAAGCTGCTGGTGGCAACTATCACGGCGGGTTTTCCGGTCTCCTCGAAGCGAATTCCGTCGAGCATACTGCCCGAGGTGCAGGAGCCTCAAAGGGCTACCCCGGCGACCATGAAATCGGCGTCCCGGATCATTTCGGCCAGCATACCTTCGTCGGCCGGTTTGGTAGAAGTGGCCTTGGTCTTCAAAATCACCTGGGCTACCCCGTACTCATCCCTGAGGATGTCTGCCAGCGCGTCGAAGAAAAAACCCGAGGTGTCGTTTCCGTTATCCAGCAGGGCCGCCGTGGTGCCCTTTACCGACGAAAGTCGCCGGGCGTTTTGCCGCTCCACAACTTGCACGTGTCCAGTTGGGTCCAGGTAAGCGACTCGCTTAACCGCCGGTTCTGCTAGGGTAGGCGCTGGCATATAACATCCCTCCTTCAGTTTCCCGCCTGAGGCGAAATAAGAGCCGGGGCCGCCGAGCGGGCTGGTTTCTCCGCCCACCGGTTCTTGCCCGGTTCTCGCTGGGAACCATTATAGTCGCCAATGCGCCTGGGCACCAGTTAGCTCGCCGGGGTTAATTGAACCCAAGGGACGGTTAGCTCACCGTTAGGTAAAAGCGCCCCCAGTCCCCCTTTGCAAAGGAGGATATAGGGGGATTTGGAAGCTGCTGCTAGAAAAAAGCGGGTGAACTCAAAGGGTGATTGGGGGAATTGCTCGATGCGTGCGACTCGAAGTTGGGGCAGGGGGATGAGGGTATGCAAATCTTTGCGCTCAGAAATACACCTTAGCGTGAAGAAGGTTGTCATTCCGAACCGGAACGTAGTGGAGCTGGGGTTCTAGGAGTTCTCGATCGCGGAGTTTGTCCTGAGCCGCGCCGAAGAGCTTCCTGGAAATGCCATGGCGATCTGGGTTTTCAGCTACAATACATGCCGATTTCCGCAGCGGGAAGGGTGAAGGGAGGTTCAGGAACCAGAGGCAGGCTCGACCCCTGAACGAATGCTTCTCACACCCATTCAGAGGGGAAGCCCAGTAGGACCAACGCTGGTTTAAGCCAAGGGACGGGGGCTTTTAGCCTCTATGCGGAGTCGCCGGTTTTTCTCAGCTTGCGAAACAGCCCGCTCACCAGACCCCTGGTATTAACCGGGTAATAAGGAAGTCCTTCTTCCGCCTTGCTGAGCGACTCTTCATCCGTGGACATGTCTATAGCGATCCTTTCCAGCCGGTTGTAAGAGACTCCTCCCGCCACGACACCAACCACCAGAATAATCGCCAACGCTCCGACCAGCAACGCCCAGAAGAATCCGAGTTGCAATAACTCCATACGGTTTACCCCTTCACGAAACCAATGCGATTCGAATCACCACCGCGACCAGCAACCCGCCGGCAACCACGGAATACAATAGAAGCATGGGCTCTCTGAGAAAGTTGGTACGACCCCTACCTCTTAGCCGCCTATTCCTTACAGCCATTGGCCTTCCCTCTGATGAATTATTCAGGTCCGGGCTACCAGAAAAGGAATTTTTAGCCGCGCCTTCGGTGCCGGGTTTGATTCGGAAGTCGGTACTGTTGGGCATCCGCTTTCTCGCCAAACCAACCTGAGCCGACACCAGAAATACTTCCCAGTACAATATTCAGCTTAGAACAATCAAGTAATGGCCCAGGGCTGTTGGCGGTTCTCTGACGGAAACAAGCGGGTAACACTCGGGAGACGGACGGTTGCAGCAGGAAAGCAGAGAGTAAATTTTTGGGATCAGCTGGCCTTGGGTCCGCCTAACCGGCCAGGCCCCCGAGCAGAAAAGCGGTTGGCATGTAGGGCGATTCCCCAGGGCCTGGAATTAGCACCTGGGATTAGGGTCGCCCCGGACCCAAAGGAGTGTTCTAGCGGCTT
>JADFQT010000006.1 GCA_022561675.1 Chloroflexota bacterium | reverse complement strand
CCGAGAACGCGCGTCCCTATCCACCGGACGCCATTAGGCGACTGAACCAGTTTCAATACGGCGCGACCTCGCCCATGTATTCGGGCATGCCGAGGTTCACCCAGGAAGCGATCTGGCTGCGCCGGCCGCCGCTGATCGAGTTTGTCAGCGTCACGCCCGAACGTGACACCTATCTCTGGCGCCTGAACCCGCTTCAGATGAAATACGGCATCCGGAAATTCTGGGCCTACGACGCCTATACGGTGAAGCTGCGTGTGCACAAATCGTGATGTAAGGAAAGGGAAGTACGCACTCAGGCGTGAAGACCATGGGCTATAATATCCTAATTTTGCACAATCTTCTCAACTTCACACAAACGCTGAAGAGCGCCGCTGACTATGTACTTTGCTTTGAGCGCTATGCGCCCGAACACACCTACCTGTACCACCAGATCAGCGCGCCCGAGACGGCGGCCCTCAAGGACATCCGTTTCGATGCAGTCATTCTCGACGCCACCGCCCTGGGATTTTGCCGATATCGCCCGCGCGAGCTCTACGAAAGCGAGAAGGATCGATGGTCGTTCGTCGGCGCGAGCGACGCGGTAAAACTCGCCTTTCCGCAGGACGATTACCATCAGAGCAACACGCTCGACACGCTCTTCGACGAATGGAACTTTGATTGGGTCTACACGGTCCTCCCGCGGCACACCGATGCCGTCTATCCGAGGATGACGGCCAAGGGGCGGCTCAGCCTCGTTCTAACCGGCTATGTCGACGACATGTCCCTTCACGAGTTCGAGCCCTTCGCCCGCCCGTTCGGGCGGCGCGAGATCGACATCGGGCAGCGCGTCCAGTTCTATTCTCCGCTCGGCGGGCGCTATGCCCTACTCAAGGGACGATTGGCCGAGGCCGTTAAGGCTGCGGCGCTCGTCAAGGGCATGCGTACCGACATTTCGACCGCTTACGACGAGCGTAAAGCCGGAGACGATTGGCTCCAATTTCTCGGCAATTGCCGGTTCGTACCTGGCTCCGAAAGCGGCGTAAGCGTATGGGACCCTGACGGATTCATTTATGACCGGGTAAACGCGTATGTCGACGAACACCCCGACGCCGCGTTCGAGGAGATTGAGGCCGCATGTTTTCCTGGTGAAGACGGGCGCTATATCTTCTCCGCGGTTTCGCCGCGCCTTTTCGAGGCGGCCATGATGCGATGCGGGCAGGTTCTGGTCGAGGGAGCGTATCTCGGTGTGCTGAAGCCTTTCGAGCATTATATTCCGGTCAAGCCGGACCTTTCGCCGCACTTCCCGCAGTTAGTCAGAATCTAGTGCGGGTGCTGCTGGCACGATGCGACTTAGATAGTCGGGACGATATAACGATACGGACGAAGACCTTTCGCGAGCTGGCTGGGAATTCCCGAGCCGCATTGAGAAACATGGCTGGATTGTCGCTCAGATTTCTAGATATTTCAGATTGCGACATGGACGGGTTCGATATTCGGGATTCCACGTTCCAGGGCTGTATCTTCGGCGAGATGTTTTCGCCAAACGCGAGGATTGAGGGTTCGAGATTTTATAACTGCAAGATGTCCACAGGGCTGTACGATTCCTTGAAGAACAGCGGAATCGCATTGGTGGATATCGAACAAATAGGTCTCGTTGAGGATGAAGATGCCAGAGACACGGCCGCTCAGGATCCGGTCTCCTATCTAGTCTCGAGGTTTTTTAGGCGATTCATGCGAAGAGAGCGTGGTCAATACCAGGCGACGGTGGGGCAGGAGTCCGTCCTGCAATCGCTGGCCTCGGAGGAGCGAAAATTCACCCAGCGGGAAATAATCCGCAGGGCTCTCTCCGAAGGCATCATTCGGAGAGTAGTTGACCCGCCGGTGTATGTGTTTAACTCTGAATGGCAGACCGCCGGAGATGCCCTAGTTTTCGACGAACAGGTCGTACCTAAGCTCCGGCCACTAGTTGAACAACTTCGTGAAGCATCTCGGAGGTATTCGCTAGCGTAAGCAGTCACTCATCCCTTCGTCGGTTTTCGGTTCGCCTGGAAGAACGATAACGACAAACAGTGATCCGAGGCCGCAGTCTACTGGCTGAACAACAACCAAGACGTCTGGACCCAATGGGTCACCGAGGACGCCGCCGAGAATGTTCGCAATGCCCTGGCAGCCGAGGGCTAATGCTGAGGCCCGCTCCAACGCCGCCGGGACGCTGGTGGACCTGGCCGGCCAGTTTGGCAACGTGGAGTACGGCGCCACCGGGCAGATCCTGGAGACCTCGATGCAAGGGATCTACGTGCCCACCTACATGATGGAGCAGAACCCCGGCTTGAAGTCCGTGTCGGACCTGGCCAAATTCAAGGACCTGATCAAAGACCCCGAGGACCCCAGCAAGGGCGTGGTGGTCAATTGCATCATCGGCTGGAGCTGCCAGAAGATCATCCGCGCCAAATGGCACGCCTACGGGCTCGGCGATGACCTCAACCTGCTGGAGCCCGGAGCCGCTGCCGCCATCGACGCCAACATCGTAGGGGCCTACCAGGCCGGGGAGCCCACCAAGCTTGTCGCGGACCTGGACCTGACTCTGCTGGAAGAGCCCCCATGGACCCAGGAGTGCCAGGACGCCATCGACGCCGCCATTGAAGCCGAACCATATGAATCAACCATCGGTTGCGCTTTCAAGGCCACCGACGTGCACGCCGGCGTCTATTCCGGGCTGGTAGAACGGGCGCCGGAGGTAACCGAATTCCTGGGCAAGATGTTCATCGGGGCCCTGGCTTTGGGCGACCTGGCCGCCTGGAAGAACGATAACGACAAAGAGTGGTCCGAGGCCGCAGTCTACTGGCTGACCAACAACAAAGACGTCTGGACCCAATGGGTCACCGAGGACGCTGCCGATAATGTTCGCAATGCCCTGGCCGCCGAGGGCTAATGCCGAGGCTCGCTCCAACGCCGCCGGATTCAAAACTGTTTGCGGAAAAGATAGTTGTTGGGGCTCCGAAGGGCAATGACTGAATACCAAGTCTGCCTTAAAGTCGCCTGAAAAGCTTTCGTAGGGGCGCATGGCCGTGCGCCCCTACCCATACCCAAAACACGCACTCTACCTAAAGAAACGGTAGAAGTCACTCCCCATGGTTCGACAGGCTCAACCTGAACGGGTTGTGCCCCCAAATATAGAAGCTGCCTATCCTCACTTGAGATGCGATTGCCCTGGGAACCCGTCGGAAGTAATTGACGGAACAGGAAGCCTTCGCTACACTCCCCACTGTCCCAACACCCAGCAATATGACAGCGGGGGCTGATCATAGTCCCCCAACAGGAGGAGAGATTGGCACGACTACCGGAAGCCACCAGAGACAGCGTACCTTCAAATCAGCAGGGCGCGTTTGACGAGATCGTCCAGAACTCCGGCGGGGTCCCGCCCTACGGTCCAGGCTCCATATTGATCCACGTGCCGGAAGCCAGCCGTCGGGCCACGGCGCTGAACCAGTATCTACGCAATGACTCCAGTTTGCCCAAGAAGATCCTGGAATTGGCCATGCTGATCACCGCCCGGGAAATGGACTGCCAGCATATATGGAACGCCCATGCGGCCTCGGGTCGAAGCGCCGGTCTGTCGGACGACCTAGTGGACGGGCTGCGGGAGGAGGAAGAGCTGAGCGGGCTGCCCGACGACGAGCAGGCGGTGGTCAATTATGGCCGCGAGTTGTTCCGCACCCATCATGCCAGCCGGGGAGCCTTCCAGGCGGTCTTAGAGCAGTTCGAGCGCCAAGGGGCGGTGGAGCTAACCCTGGTGTTCGGCAACTACACAATGCTGGCCCTGGCGATTAACGCCTTTGATTCCGACCTGCCCCCCGACCGAACGGAGCCGTTGCTTTCTATCTAAATTCATACCAAGGTGAACCTCGCAGAGATTGGGCATATAACTATGTGGGTGCCACCTTAGCTTGGGTTTGGGTGCGCCGGGGCGGGGTTTGCCGACCCTCCCGGAGAATCCTTTGCCGCCCCGGGGTTAAGAGGGGTGTGTGAGCAGCCCTCCTTTCGTCATTGCGAGCGAAGCAATCTAGCCCCTTTGGGATTGCTTCGTCGTCTCGATTACATCGAGACTTCTCGCAATGACATCGCCCACACCCTCTAATCGCGCTCTCAGACTGGCCTGCGGTAGATCTGCAGGCGGTGGCGGCAGCTATCGACGATATAAATCCGTCCGGCGGAGTCCAGCTTCACTGAAGTCGGACCCCATAGCAGCTTTTCTATGTTGGCTGACTCCTCGCGGCGTCCCTCGCGCCCGGACTTCAGCTCTCGCTTCAACTCCGGCTCCAGGTTGGCGGCCAGCCTGGCCGCATACTCGGCCGGATTGGCCGCGAAATAGTCGTCGGCCCAGCGGGAGGCAATAGAATCTCCCCGAAGCTGGGCCAGCATCTTGCCTTCCGGGCTTAAAACCTGGACTCGCTCATTACCCCAGTCCGCCACGTAAAGGTTCTGCTCCGGGTCCACCGCCAAGGCCGCCGGGCGGTTAAACTCCCCTTCTCCGTCGCCGGAACCGCCCCATAGTTGCAGGAATTTCCCGTCCGGTTCGAACTTTTGGATGCGGTCGTTGCGCCAGTCGGCCACGTAGACGTTTCCCTGGCCGTCCAGGCAGAGACCCCAGGGCATATTGAACTGGCCGGGTCCCTCGCCGGGTTCACCCCAGCTGGCCAGGAAACGCCCATCCTTGGTAAATTTCTGGATCCGGTGGTTCAGGCTATCGGAAACCAGGAGGTTATCCTCGGAATCAAAGGCGATGGAAGAAACCCGATTGAGCTGCCCCTCCTCGGAACCACCGGTGCCCCATTTGCCCAAGAACTGGCCCTGACGGTCGAAGATTGAAATACGATGCAGGGCTTCATCGGCGACGTATAGCCGGTCTTCGCTATCGAAAGCCAGAGAACTGGGCCACCAGAACTCGCCGTCCCCCTGGCCTCCGGTACCGAACTCCCCCAGGTATTCCTCATCCACGGTACAGATGGTTACCCGCTTGTAGGGCAGGCGAATCCCCACCTCCGGTCCGGCCCGATTGAGAACGTACAGGACTCCGGCGGAGTCCCAGGCCACATCCACCGGGTTGTTGAAGCCTCGTCCCTGGTTGGCCAGGAAACCCACGGTGTGGCTGTACCCAATTTCTACTTGAACTGTCATCTGCTTATATCAGACCTGGTTTGTTTCTACTGCCGGCTAAATACGCTAATCGGACCACTATGGTGCCCTGAAAATGTGCTCAAATTCGTTATGCCAAGTATCGGGTAGGAAGATGTATCATCGGCTGCTTCTCTTGAGTCTAGACACAAGCGATAGACTATCCGGCGTCCCTAGCGGCTCCAAAAACAGTGCCGACATCCAACGGGTCCTCAATCCCTCGCTGCATACCCCTCAGGTATGCGATCTGGCCGCCATGCTGGTTCAGCTCCCAAACCATCTGTTGGTAGACGCTGGCCAGGGTGAGCTGTCCGCCTACGGGACTAGCAACCGAAGTGCTTTCCAGTGTCGCGTCGTCCATCCCACGGAGGTGCTCCAATGCGTTGGCCCTGGTCGCCTCGATGTAGCTCCGGAGAACTGACGCCTCAGGGACCTGAAACGCCTCCAACTGCTCGACCAAAAAACCAAAGCCGATATCCTCAGGATTAGCAGGGGTACGGCCAAACCGGGCCGCCCATTCCCCCTCCCATAGCTGCGGAGCACTTTTGGCGACAGTCTGGACCAAAAAATCCTGGGCCCTTGCCAAGTGCCACGCCAGGAACCCAATTGACATGCATTGGGGGTCCGGCCTATAGGATAGCTCCTGTTGGCTAAGACCCTCTAAGGCTTTCATCAGGGCTGCGTGTTGCTGGTCCAAGCATCTCTCGATGAACTCATTCTGAGCCATTTTTCACCTCTGACGGATATTATATGGAGATTCCAATGGCTAAACCAGCGGGCTTCCTGCTGGGACAGCGCGCGTCAGGCCAGTTGGTACTCCCGGGTGGCGACTATCAGCTGCAGCATCTCTCCGACTCTCTGTTCCGAGCAGGCCACCTGGTCCTGCCGGTCGAAGTGCAGCGCTCCCCGCTTCTGCGCGTAATCCAACAGGCCCTGGCGAGTGATTTCCGAAACTTCAAACTGGCCCATCCATTCCAAACACAGATCAACCAGCTCCTCAACGGAGCAGACCTCGCCCTGGGAACGAATCCGGTCGATGACCGCTCGAACCCCTGGCTGGCCGGCATCGCCTATTTCCAGAGCCGCCGAGTTGATCCTCTCCACCAGATTTCCGGTATCGATCCACTCGGCTCCGGTGTGCCAGCCTTCGACCGTGGGCGGATTCAAGATCTCCTGTCCCATGAAGTTAACGTCCATCGCCAGGTTGACCGTTGACCAGTCGGGAAATTGATGGCTGCCGGCCAGCCGGGCCGTGCCTGCCACCAGCTCGGCGGGGCTTTTGACACGAGCCAAGCGGGCCTGCTGTCCCTGGAAGAAGTCGGAGAGGAACAGGGTACGCATAACCTGACGGATGTCTCCCCCGCTCCGCTGAAACTCATCGGCCAGCACTTGAATCGCGGTCTCGTCCGGGGTGTCGGCAACGAAGAAGGCATACAGTTTGCTGGCGATGAACCATGCCGTCGCGGGCTGCTGGATGATTATGTCAATTATGTCTTCGCCGTTGAAGCGACCGGTATTCCCCAGAAAAGTTTTGTCGGTATCGTCGTGGTCTTCCGGCAGGTACAGAAACTGCCAGTCCAGCCGGCCGTGAGGCCAGATGGAATCCCGTGAAGCGCGCTGGCTCATGTAATCGGCATTGGCGATGGTCCAGCCGGTGAAGGCCCGGGCGCAGGCCTTGACATCGTCCTCGGTGTAAGTGCCGATACCCATGGAGAACAGCTCTAACAACTCCCGTCCGTAATTCTCGTTGGGTGCGCCGTTATGGTTGTCCTTATTATCCAGCCAGAAGATCATGGCCGGGTCCCGCGACAGCTCCAAAAGCAGGGTGCGGAAGTGGCCTAGCCCGCAGCGCCGGAAGGCGTTGGTTTGATTAACCATCGCCTTGGCGTGATTCAGCTTTCCGTAGGCGGTAGCGAAGAGGCCATGCCAGAACAGCGCCATCTTCTCCTCCAGCGGCCGCTTGGTATTGACGATACGGTACATCCAGTTGGCCTGGGAGCTCTCTATTAGCATCAGGCTGTTCTGGTCCATGTTGTAGCGCCTGATGATGTCGTCTTCCAACTCGGGCTGCCCCTCCGGATGGAGCAATTCCTCCACCACGGCCGAATAACCTTGGGACAGGTAAAGTTCCAGCTCGTCTCGCGTAGCGCCGAAGCCGGCCCGCCGGAGTAGATGCGCCATCAGCGCAGTTGCTTTATTGGAATCCGGACCTCTTGTCATCTCAACCCCCAAAAATAGTGGGCCTGGGTGGTTTTCATCTGTGGTTTTCGGTGCTGCGAGTATACACTCAATTGTTACTGGCAACTGGCCATTTTGACGTAATAATAACCTTAGAAAAGGCTGGCAAACCGGGGCAAGGGGGCGCCGATCAATGGCCTGACGTAGTCGAGAAAGGCGTCCGTTACCCAGTAGTTTTCCGCATCCAAATACTCTTTTGGCATGGATTTTACCCCTTCGGCCACCTTGACCAGAGGGGCTACACTGACCGTCGAGGAGTATTTCGGCCCGGAGCCCCGTACCAGGGTCACCATCTCATCCCGGTGCCCGGACAGGGCAAAGCTAACCGCGGCCCGACCGGTCAGCTCAGCCTCCCGCGCGTCAACCCGGGAAACGGCGGAAACGAAGGACCGCTGGATAGTCCCGGGCTTCTCGTAACGGACTCGCACTCCCAGGCTGCGCCCGACCAATCCCGCCAAATAGCGGGCTGGGCCATCGTAGTAGGGATGACCAAAATCGTCCACGAACCACGGTTCCTCCTGCCCCCCCAGCACCCCGGCGCTGCCCCGGGTGTTTTCCGCAACGACCGCCACCGCGAAGCCGTAGCGCCGATATGCTTCCTCGACGGCAGCCACGAACCTGTCCTCATCCACCGGAACCTCGGGCAGGCAGATTAAATGGGGCGCGTCGGCCTCCCCACGCCTGGCCAGCGCCGCCGAGGCGGCCAGCCAGCCGGCATCCCGCCCCATAACCTCGATAATCGTAATGGGCGAGGCCTGGCCCATGGCGCGGGCGTCCTGGCCCGCTCCGATAGTAGCCAGGGCGACGAACCGAGCGGCGCTGCCATACCCGGGGGAGTGGTCGGTCAGCACCAGGTCGTTATCGATGGTCTTGGGGATGTTCATCACGGTAAGCGAATATCCGGCTTGTCCAGCCGCCTGACTCAGGCTGTGAGCGGTGCCTGCCGAGTCGTTGCCCCCAATGGTAAACAAGAAACCGATGCGGCCATCGGAGAGGATCTGGAGGAGGTCTGGCACCTCTTCGGGTCGCAGCTTGCGGCGGGTGGAGCCCAGTGCCGCGCCGGGGGTTTGGGCGATTCTGGTCCAAGTGGAGCGGGAAATCGCCCCCAAGTCCCGAAAGTCCCCCCGCAAAATCCCTTCCAGGCCATGAACTGAGCCCAATATCTTGCCAAAGGCTCCCGTCTTTTGAGCCTCGGCCACCACCCCCAGCAGGCTGCGGTTTAACACCGGCGTGCAGCCACCGGACTGCATCACCAGGGCGTTGGTATTCCTGCTGGAACTCACCGACTTTCGGAACTCACAGAATGTTCCACCGGGCGCCGGGGGGGAATGGGCACGAAGCTGACAGGCAGGCGGCTACAGCAGATTCCACCTGGGGTTCTTCGCCGTGGCTTCCTTCAGGTAATCCACAATCCAATCCCGCACCTCCTCCGCCAGATAGAAGGTTGGCTTGATGAGCTCCGACTCGTCGCTAATCAGGCCTTCATCCAGGGCCAGGGCGGCCTCTCTGGTCCCCGGCAGCAGGCTGATTCCCACCCGAAGGTTGGCCATGGCCGGCTTCAAGCCGCGGAGAAACTCCAGTTTTTGGTCCACTGTCTCTCGGGTTTCCCCCGGCTCGCCGAACCGCTGGGAAATCGTGTAGTGCAGCCCTCCTTCTTCGCAGAGCCGGGTAGTCTCTAGCAGGGGCTCCAACCTCTCCCCAATAGCAGCCCCATCGTGGCTGTCTCCGCGCATGCCGCCCATCAATACCAGGGCGCATCCGGCCTGCTTCATCAGCCCCACCAACTCGGCGTCGCAGTTGTAGGGAGCCAGGTTGGTATTCCAGCGCAAATTCAAACCGGCATCTATCAGGGCATGACAGAGAGACTTGGCGTGGTGAGTCGGGATGTTGAAGCAATTATCGATGAAGAAGATCTTACGGAGGGAGAACCGCTCTTCCAGGTCCTTAACCTCGGCCACCACCTCGTCGATGGGGCGAATCACCCGCCAGGCGCCTTCCTCGGTTTGGGTCGCAGCCTCCGACGTTGGATAATAAAAGCCGCTCAGCTTGGTCAAGACGCCAATGCCGAATCCGGCCTGCCGGTATTTCTGCATGTCCAGCTCTTCCAGGCGCGGGGGCTTGGCGAACTCAGAGAAGCAGCGCATTCCGTTGTAGATAATCTGCCCATTCTGGCGATAAACCAGCCCCGGCAGGTCGAAGTAGGAGGGCTCGCCTATCTCGATTCGATTGGCCAACTCCGCAAAGGCCTCGCCGGCATCCCCCGCTATTCCCAGGTCGGGCTCCAGGAAATGGAAGCATTCCTTGGGAAGGATGCTGAAGGCCGGACCTCCGCAGACCACGGGAGCCTGGGTCGCAGCGCGAACCCGCTGGATAACCTCTTTGGTGAGGGGCAACGCCCACTGGGGGTCCAGATAGCTGTGGTTGCTGAGATTCCGCAGCGATATTCCCACCAACTGCGGTGAGAACTCCCGCACCGCATCCTCCACGTCCGAGAGGTAATCATCTCCGGCAAACATCAGGTCCAGGACTTTTAACGTATGCCGATCTGGGTCCAAATGTCCGGCGACGTAAGCCAAGCCAATGGGTAGCGGCTGGGCGTTCATGCGACTTTGCAGGCGGTTGTGGCGATTCGTGGCGATGAGCAGAATCCGCATAGCGCTCTCCGAAATGGCCCTACTATAATCCTTGGGGGCTGGTGGGCCCGCCTTTGGGCCCGGTAGGGCAGATTGTACACCCTGGGCTATACACTGGCCATCCTGAACTCGGGGAATTACGTTTGCGACGTCTGGATATCCAGAGCAGAAGATTCGCTCCACGGGGCAGCGGGAATTGATAATCGCTAACAGATACTCGCCAAGCAATACATCCGTGGGGTGCATCCATTCGGCGGGCCCGGCATCTGAATTAGCTGGGAGGAACATTCTTCGGACGGCGACACGCCGGGCAACTCCCAATCCGCATCGGCGGTATCAGCGTATTATTTAGCAATGCACCCACTATCCAAGATAAATTCCTAGGTCTTGAGGTTTAATAGATGGCGCCAATTTTCCGATGGTTCTCCCCAGACCGGCTGATGGCTCCCGTGGTATCTTCCAAGTTAACTTCCAGGTCCGGGCCGGCAGCACGCCGTCCCCGGATTGGTTTTAGGAGCGTAGCGGCACTGCCCGTGGGAATAATTTTGGCGCTGGCCCTGGCAGCCTGCGGCGGCGCGGCAGTGTCCACCAACTCCTCCTCTACAAATTCCCCAGACCCGGCGCCGACAGTGGGAGCCGGCAGTCCTGTGACCGCGTCCAGCACAACTCAGAATCCCAACGATTTTACGTTCACCCTGTATCAGGGACAGGAACGCCTGGGAGCCGAGTCTCTGAACTTCTCCGACCTCCAAGGAAAGCCGGTGATTTTGAATTTCTGGGCCGGGCTGTGCCCGCCTTGCCGGGCGGAAATGCCCGAATTCCAGGAGTTCTACGACGATTATAACGATAGAGTAAATTTGCTGGGCATCGACGTGGGGCAGTTCACCTCCTTGGGAAACCGGGACGACGCCAAGGATCTTTTGAAAGCGCTGGGCGTGACCTATCCGGCGGGGTTCACCGAAGACCCCGCGATAATGCGGAACTTCAGGGTCTTGGGGATGCCTACCACCGTGTTCATCGACTCGGAAGGAGAGATATTCCGGAGTTGGACGGGCGCCTTGAACCTAAAAACATTATCTGAGATTACCGACGAAATGCTCGCCCAATAGGCGAATTGCTGGGCCAATGGGCGAAATGCTCGGCCAATAGGCGAATTGCTTGGCCAATGGGCGAAATGCTCGGCCAATAGGCGAATTGCTGGGCCAATGGGCGAAATGCTTAGCCAATAGGCCGGTCGGGCACCAACGCCGCCGCTCCATCACTCCTCAACGGTGCTAATTTACCCGTAGCTAACCGTGACCTGGGCACCCCGTTCGAAATGGCTTCATCGCTCCTCAGTTGGCCAGAAATGGTATTATTGCTGGGATCGCCGATGACCCCTCGGTCCTCCGGTGACCCTTCAGTCCGGTGAGTTAGGCCGCGCCGGAGAACTGGGCCGGGTCCGGCGCCCAAGCCTGAGCGGGAGGACCGACGATGGCGCCGCCCCAACTAACCTTCGGCTGCAGCCTGAGCTTGGACGGTTATTGGAATGTAGCTGAGCTTGCCCAGCGCGCGGAAAGTCTTGGATTTGACCGAGTATCCACCGGCGAACACGTGATGGACGGCAATCCTCCCCGGCCGACTCTGCTGACCATCCCCGCGATGGCCGCCGCCGCGGGAGCTACCCGCACCCTGCGGGTAATGACGGGTATCGTGATAGCCCCGCTTTACCACCCGGTTATGCTGGCCAAGTTGGTTGCCACCCTGGACGTGATATCGCAGGGGCGGCTGGATTTCGGTATCGGTATTAGCGGACAGCGCAATACGGAAGCAGAGTTTGAAGCCCTGGACATCCCCCTGCGCACGCGGGGACGCCGCACCGATGAGATGCTGGAAGTAATGAAACGCCTTTGGACGGAAGAACAGGTGAGCCATCAGGGCAGGTTTTTCAGCTTCCAGGATACGACCTTACTGCCCCAACCGACCCAGAAGCCCTACCCGCCCATCTGGATAGCGGGCCGTAGTGAGGCAGCGATGCGCCGGGCGGCCTTGCAGGGCGACGGCTGGTACCCATATCTGTTTACCGTGCGCCGGCTGAAGGCCAGTAATGACACCATCCGCCAGATGGCGGCCGAAGCCGGACGAGACCTGGAGGGCTTCCATTGGGGACTGAATCAGCCCACGGCCATTTCCCAAGACCGGGAGGAGGCACTGGGCCTGGCGGTGGCCAACGTCGGTCAGCGATATGTCACGCCCGACCGTTCCGCCGAGGATATAGCCCAGGCGCTTTGCATCACCGGCACGCCTCAAGACTGCGTGCGGGCCGTTGAGGAGCGGGTCGAGGCCGGCGTCAGAGACTTTAATTTTAGCTTTCTCACGGATAATTCTACCCAGCTGTTTACCCAGATGGAGATGTTTGCAAAACAAGTCCTCCCTCATTTTCGCGGCTAGGCGAATTCGAGTACGGTTGAGCCTTGTTACACCTAAAAATTCAAGCCATCGTCGCCGCCTCGCCCGAAGAAGTATTCCAAAAGGTAACCGGATATCCGGTTACCGGCCAGGTAAGGGGAGAGGAGCTTCAAGACAAATACGGGAAATATCTGTCCAATAATGGCCCCTGGTTGACCTTCCGGGAGGACATCGGCGGAGGCGTTACCTGGGATTGTTTGTTTGAGCCCCCCAGCCGCCGGACCATGCGGACCGTGGACTCCACCTGGTCCGACCGGATCGACCAGTTCGTCGCCACTCCCCAAGGCACGTTATGGGAAATAACCTGGGAGGTTAAGGCCGTCGGCATCCTGGCCCTGACCAAGTGGCTGGCTTTCCGCCTCTTCACCAAGCGAACCATCTGGCGGAGATCGGTCGAACCGGTGTTGCGCGATCTCTACGAGTCCAGTCGAGCCTCCGACGCCCGGTAGTATTTGGCGCCCGGTAGTATTTGACAACCGCGGGCTGACACTATAGCCTCTGACACGGCTTTGGACGCCACCCTCCGGGTGGCGATTCTTCCGGGTTATCAGTCGGTTCATCGCAGACCTGTTCCAGCCGCGGGCAGCGCGGCATTCGGCCCCCTTCGACCAGGAGAAAGGATTTCATGGAGCACTGTTTTAAAGACGTGGTTGTCGTGCGTCTCGGAGAACAGAACGGAAACAGCATGGTCCTGAAACTCACCACCAACCAGGGCCTGGGGATTCACGCCGTGTCCGTGCCCAGGGAGGGCTTTTCCTACACTGGTCCAACCTGGGCTTATCTGTTTGAGAACGAGGGGTTAACCCTGATCGACACCGGCGTGACCGGCTCATTTCCCAGACTGGCGGAAGGCATGGCCTGCGCCGGGTACCAGGCTAAGGACATAGAACGCGTAATAATTACCCACGGGCATGAAGACCACGACGGCGCAGTGGCCCAGCTGGTGGAGGAGACCAACGCCGAGCTCTGGGCCCATGATATCTACGCCCATCTCCAGCCCTACGATCCCAGAGACGTGGAACGGCGCGCCTCCTCACCGTTGCAGCGGGAAATGCGACACATTGTGGAAGCCAATGGCGCCATGCCGGAGCCCGCGCCAGAGCGAGAGGGCTACCTGCATAACCGTCGCACGATAGAGGTCAAGCATCGTATTAAAGCCGAGGAGCAGGTCGGCGCACTGACCTTCATGCACGCGCCGGGCCACTCCCCCGACGAAATCTGCGTCGCCATGGGCGACGTACTGTTCACCGGAGATCACGTGCTTCCGGAGATAACCCCCCATCCGACCACCAAGACGACTTACACGGCGGAAATAAAAAGCCATTTACCCGCCGAGTACCATGAGGAAGATGGCTTATATGGCCTGGAAACCTATCTGCGCTCTCTGCAAAAGGTGGCCGATATGGGACCGTCCATCTCTATTTTACCGGCCCATCGGCTGTATAACCGTAGTCGCTATAACTTCTTGAACGCCACCCGGGGCACGGAGTTAATCCAGCACCACGCCAAACGCCTGGCCCGCACCGTTAGCCGGGTAGGAAACCGACCGGTGAGCTTGGAACAGCTTACCCGGGCTATTTTCGATCGAGGCAAACTGATGGGCGGCAACCTGTATGCTGCTCTGTCGGAAATGGTGGCCCACGTGGAGCTGCTGGAGGACACCGGCGACCTGAAGGTCAGCGACAGCGGTCAAGTGGAAGCCACCGGCAGCGCCAACTACCGCCAGCTGTTACAAGAGCTGGCAACTTAAAAGCTGTTTAAAATTTCCCTCCCCTTGATAAGGGGAGGTTAGGAGGGGTCACAACACCCCCTCTCAGTCTCCCCCTTGCCAAGGGGGAGAAACAGCCTCCGGAGAATCCGCTGCTGCTGCCGACTAATCCTGCCAGCCCATGTTGAACAGATTGTCGTAGGCCAGGGCCCAGGGCGGACGCAGATACCCCAGAGCCCGTACGTCCTCAAACCAGGCTCCCAAGGGCGAATACCAGGTATAGGCGGTGCCGCCGGACAGCTTACACAAGCGGCTCAACACCGATTCGGACAGTCGCGCCACACATTCTTTGGTCATGAGTATAATCCGGCGATCAATCACGCCCTGTTCCAGGGAACGCAGGGTTCCTTCCCAAGCCTGGTCAATTAAAAAGGCTTCCTGCTCAGCCATGGTCCACTCCACCTGCACGAAGGCCCGCAAAGCGCTGCCCTGGCTCATCCCTTCCTTAAGGCGTTGGCGAGTGTAGTCCATCGCCGCGTCCACCACACCGATGATGCACGAGGTGAAGGACATGCCGCCCAGGCCGCTATTGGCCGCCATCAGCTCGGCTTGGTGGCCGGGCCAGGCCACCCGGGTGGCCGGAAAGTCTTTAAACTCGAAGGCGTGGCTGTTGGTGGACATCATACCGTGGCCCCGCCACGGCGCCGATAATCTCATGCCGGTGCTGCCATCCCAGGGCTGATTGCGCACCTCCAGGAAAAACAGGTCAGGGGTAGTTTCTCCTTCGGCAAGAGCCCGGGTAGTCATAAAGGAGGTTAGCCCGGACCCACTGCCGAAGTGCTTCTGTCCCGAGATGCGATACTTCAGAGAGCCAGGAGCCTCCGGAACACATCGGGACTGGGTCAGACCGGTGTCGCCGCCGCTGCCCGGCTCGGAGACGATGGTGCCCCACCAGGCCCCATCCACCACCGTCTGGAACACCTCTTTACGCTGTTTTTGCCAGGCGTCGTTGAACGGCTCGGGAACAGTTGGGATGCGCCAGGAGCCAAGCACTCCCTGATGCATGGCGCTAGACAATGTAATTGAAGGGTCGCCGGCCGCCAGGGTGCGCAGCATGGTGCAGAGGGGACGGGCCGACTGAGCCAGGTTTTCCCAGGTGCCACCAAACTCCACCGGCACCGCCATCAGGGGTATGCCCAGGTCTTGCAAGCGCTGATAGTCGGCGGGGTCGGCTTCAGTACGCGTCTGCCGATCCTCCCTTTCGGCGGCCCACTCCCGGGCCAGTTTGGGGGCGTTTTCCAGAATGGATGCTATGCTCATTGGGCAAACCTCATCAGGGATGATTCAGCCGGGTCAGTCCTGTTCGTCGGACCTCGATTGTCTACTGAATGGCTACATCGTAACCGAATATAGCGCTGAAGTTCTTACGCGGGTGCCGCCGACCAGGACTCCCGAGACAGTCGCGCTGATCCGATCCAGTACGCGGCTTCAGGATTCGGGAAACATGAGGGGGATCATCCCCTCGTAGGCCATATCGTTAGCCATGCCCATAACCAGTCCCGCTCGGGCATCCCGGAAATAGCGCTCGAAGGGCAATCTGCTGGCAAAAGCGGTGCCGCCAAAGATGCTCATGCAATCCTGGGTTACTCGAACCCCGGCTTCGGAGCAGGCAACCTTGGCCTGGGAGTAAACCAGCTGGGAGGGAGCACGGCCCTGGTCAAAGACCGAGCATGCCGCGTGCAGGAGGGCCCGCGACGCCTCGATCTGGGTGCCCATCTCGGCAATGCGCCGCTGGTTTACCGGCCGGTCCAGCCGTCGACTGCCACTGGGGAAACGGCGGGATATTTCCTGGCACGCCAACTCGTGAGCTCCGGAGGCAATACCCAGGTATGCGGCGGCGTAGGTGAGGGTCACCACCGGACGGTTGAAGGCCCCGGTGTCCCTTTGCAGGGTGTGCTCCGCTCCCAAACGGTTCTCTTCGGGAACGAAGCCGTTGAACCGCATGGGCGAGCTGTCATTTCCGCGCATTCCCAACCCGTTCCAGGGTTCCACCAGCTCCCATTCGATGTTATCCAGCTCGACGAACAGCGCGCTGCGGTCACTCTGGGGGGTATCGGCCCCGACGCGGCAGGCAAACTGGTAGTGGGTAGCTTTGCCTGCCGAGGTCACATAAGACTTGCGAACGTTATTTATCTGATATCCACCGGCGACCTTGTCCACGTGGGAGGCGGTCTGAGTCGCGTTCCAGTTGTCACCCTCGCCCTGGGATTCGCCGCCGGCGATGGTGGTGAATACCTCCCCTTCCGCCATGGGCTCGACAAAGTGCTCCACTTGGTAGGGAGTCGGGATTCGGCAGATAATCTCCGCGGCTTCCAGGTGCATCTTGTAGCACATGGCGGTCGAGGCGCACTTCTTGGACAGCTCCTCGATAATCAGGCTGGTGGTAAGCATATCCTCACCCAGGCCACCGTGTTCCTTGGAAACACGAAGACCAAACAAGCCTTCTCGCTTCAAGGCGTCCAGAGATGCCTGGGGATACTGGGCCTTTTGGTCGGTCTCCTCCGCGCGGGGCGCCAGCTCCCGGGCGGCGATATCTGCTGCCCTTTCCTGCCATTCTTGCTGCTGCTTGGTCAAAGGGAAATAGTTCACGCCGAGTCTTTCTCCATCTCCAGGCAAGCCTTCAGCTATCCGAGCGCGGCTTTCGGGTTACAGGTTGCTACAACTAATATCACCGGTTTAAAGCAGCCAAATTGTTGGCTGATTTCTGTTACTGAGCCTCTGAAAATTACTAAATTTGGGGGATCCAAATCCCCCTCAGTCCCCCTTTTAAAAAGGGGTGTAGGGGGATTTCCCCAGACAATCCCGTTTCCACCGGCAACCTGGCCTGCTGGGTGGACCTGGGTTAACTTCTCCTTAACCAGCTGGCTCCCCTATGTTAGCGCCGCCCAAGTATACTCATTCCAGATTTGGGTTGTCCACCGCAGGCCACTGCTACATGGTCTTACAGTTCTGCTCAATGTCATTGCGAGCGAAGCGAAGCAATCTCTTCTTACTCTCATGAGATTGCTTCGGGCCTACGGTCCTCGCAATGACAATCGAAAGGCCCCCGTTTTTGCCAACGGCAGCATGTGTTACTCTAAACCGAATCTGCCGGCGGGAGGATTCCAGTGGCAAAGCGGCAAACGGCGCCCTTCGGCTCTTGGAAATCGCCCATTAGCTCCGACCTCATCGTAGGGGAGAGCGTTGGTCTGGGGCAACTGGCCCTGGACGGCGCGGATATCTACTGGGTGGAAACGCGCCCCTCGGAAGAAGGCAGGCAGGTCCTGGTGAAACGCACGCCGGACGGGCAGTTCCACGACCTGACGCCCCGGCCTTTCAGCGTGCGGACCCGGGTCCACGAGTACGGCGGCGGCGCCTTCATCGTGGCCGATGGGGTGGTCTATTTCTCGAATTTTCTGGACCAAAGACTGTACTGTCAGCGTCCGGGAAAGCCGCCCGAACCTATCACACCTATGCCTATCGATGGGGAAGAGGAATACCGCTACGCCGACGGAGTGGTCGACCAGCGTAGAAACCGCATTATCTGCGTGCGGGAGGATCATTCCCCGGCTCCCTCTGATGTCCCTTCCGATTCTAGTTCAGGTTCTACTTTAGGGCCGGTCAACACGCTGGTGGGGATCGACTGCCGCGGTCAGAGAGAGCAAGAACTCCTGGTATTCGGCAACGATTTCTATTCCTCCCCCCGATTGAATCCCCAGGGAACCATGCTGGCCTGGCTGACCTGGAATCACCCCAACATGCCGTGGGACGGGACCGAACTCTGGGTATCGGAAATAGCCGAGGATGGCTCCCTGGCTAACCTCCAGCGGATTGCCGGCGGCGAGCATGAGTCCATCGTCGAGCCCCGCTGGTCGCCGGATGGGGTTTTGCACTTCGTTTCGGACCAGACCGGCTGGTGGAACCTCTATCGCTGGCATCAGGGACAGCGGCATCAGGAACAGATAGAAGCATTGCTTCCCATGGAAGCGGAATTCAGCCGTCCTCATTGGGTATTCGGGAGTGCCACCTATGGCTTTCAGTCCGCTACCCGTCTGATTTGTGCCTACAACCGGCGGGGGACCTGGCATTTGGCTAGCTTGGACACGGATACCGGCCATTTGGCGAGCTTCTCAACGCTCTACACTGAGATGGGGCGAGGTGATCTGCGGGTGCAGGGGGACCGGGCTGTCTTTCAAGCCGGTTCGTCCAGCGAGCCGATGTCGGTTCTGGAATTGGACCTGACCACCGGCGCGGTCAGTCTGGTTCGGCGTTCCAGCTCCAGCAAAATAGATTCCGGGTATCTTTCGGTGCCCGAGTCCATTGAATTCCCCACCGAGGGCGGCAAATCGGCCCATGCCATTCTCTACCGTCCCAAGAACCCGGACTACACCCCTCCTATCGGTGAAAAACCTCCCCTGTTGGTCAAAAGCCACGGCGGACCCACCGGGGCTACCTCAACCTCGCTGGACTTGCAGGTGCAATACTGGACCAGTCGGGGATTCGCTGTGTTGGACGTGAACTACGGCGGCAGCACCGGCTACGGCAGGGAGTACCGGGAACGTCTGCGCGGTCTTTGGGGCATTGTCGACGTGGATGACTGCGCCAACGCCGCCCTTTTTCTGGTAAACCAGGGCGAGGTTGATGGCCAGCGGCTGGCGATCCAAGGCGGCAGCGCCGGCGGTTACACCACCCTGGCCGCGCTGACCTTTCGCGACGTTTTCCAGGCCGGAGCCAGCCATTACGGGGTTAGCGACCTGGAGGCCCTGGCCAAGGAGACCCACAAGTTCGAGTCCCGCTACTTGGACGGCCTGGTCGGGCCCTACCCGCAGCGACGAGACGTCTATCTGGAGCGCTCTC
>JADFQT010000177.1 GCA_022561675.1 Chloroflexota bacterium | reverse complement strand
CGGTAAGGACGCGCCGATGAACACCTCCCCTCCGACTTCGCGGATCCCCGGGCACCCGTGGCCCGGTTAGCTGGGACAATGACTCATGGTAGGCACGCACCGTATTTCGGTTTGCAGGCGCCTGGAAATCGGAAACACGACCAAATCTCCGGAAGCCGCACTGGATGCAATACACTTCCACATCGTCCACCTCATTACGTTCTAACTCCAAATCACCCCGGCACCGGGGACACGCCTTAAACTGAATCATGATTGCAACCTCTTCATTCTTGGTGTGGGACCGTGGGGGTCCGGTTAAGCTTTACCTCGACTTACCGTATGCCCCAAAAACCTAATGTGTTGGTGAAGGCTTGAACGAAACGCTCTTTTAATATGTGCCTGCTGGGGCCGGCCGGCCTTGGAACCCTGGAAGATTCCGCCCTATGCAATAGTTCCCTTTCCCTAGCTTTGTGCAGATCCATTAGCATGTTTGGGTTCATTAACATGTTGTTCTTTTCTCCCGCCGAAGAAATTTCAATTGTCTTAACAACACATTAAATCACCGGCCTCTGGGTGTAATCGGGAGGAATGCCGATTTCGGAATAGCAAAACGACTGACTCTAGGTCAGCCGTTTTACCGAAGGGTATCCAGTACTTTTGGAGGATGGGTTGATTTTGTGGAATTGGGCCGGGCCGAATACCTATCCGGGTAAACCCACCGGGCTACTCGGGCAAGCCATTTTCCGGTGATGGTATCATCAACGCCAGCGCCACATACGCCACCGGCGCCAGAAACAGGAAGCAAAAGCACAATACAACGAACCCCACACGGACGAAAGTGGGGTCGATATCGAAATACTCCCCAATCCCTCCCGCGACGCCGAAGAGCTTCTTGTCAGGGCTTTTTACCAGTCGCTTAGCCGCTAGATCATTTCCAGTTCATCGGCTAGATTGATGATCACCATTTGGTTCACGGGGTAATACCGTCCAACGTTACGAGCCAAGCCATACCCATACGGCCTGGCTCGTCCGACGTCTAGAGACCGCTTTGGACTGAGTATCGTGCCCAGGCTGCTGCCAGCGCCTTGTCCTTCCGGACCTGAGCCTCGGTTATCGCAAAATCAGTTATCGCATATTGGACGCGCGCCATTTCGCTCATTGGCGGGCCGGCCAGAAAACCAATGGCGCTAGTCTTCTCCTCCATCAAGGCCGCTGCCATCTGACTCCTCGTTCTCCGCCGACTCAACCCCGCCAACCGAGTGTTGGTCAATGAGTGCCGGTATTACTTCGGCAGCAACATGGGCCTGATCCAGCCACATCCGCCCTGCCTTCGTCTGCCTCAGGTGATTCACCACCGACACTGCCACCTCGTAGTCCTCACCTTCCGCAACCGCCATTGACTCCGCCAGTCGGGAAAGATCCGCCAGGATCACATCAGGCTCGTTATTTTGGAATAGTCTAGCTAATTGGCGGTGGTACTGGCTGTCCTGCACGGAGGCCGACAGCCAAACGCCACCTATGAATTCCCCAGGGTCACCGTGGACGCCCTTCTCCAGTTCAGCCCAGTCTAATTTGCTCAAGAGTGGCTCCTCAGGGGAATCATCGCCTGGTCGAGTCTCGGGATCTGGGGGAGTTGGAGGCGGTGGCGTCTCCAATGTCCCAGACGCGAGCCCAGCAGGCGGTGGAACAACTTCAGGGCTGACATGGCCTAGGCCGTATCCCCTTAATTCTTGTCTCTCGATGGGAGCTTCCAGGGATGGCCCTGCCCCGGCGTCGCTCCTGGTAAAATCACTGCCCTGAACCTGCTGGATGATTTTTAAGACCTCCGGCAGGGCGAGAATGAGTTCCCTCATCAGGCTGGGCGGTTTTTTCCCCGAATCAAGAGTCTCCCTGAGCCGCTCAAGCTGTTCGTACTTCTTGATCTGCTCCTCGATCGCGTTTAGCTCCTCGGGGAACTCCGCTCCCCGCTTACGTAGTTCTGCCTTGATCAGGGCTTCTATGAATTCTGGATTGCCCTCTACGCCATCCCGGAAGAGTTGCACTTCCCAATCCAGCTCAGCCGGAAGCTCGACCCCCAGATGCTTCTTGAGCATCCCGAGCGCGGCACGGCGCTGCAGTTCCGGGTCATTTTCCAACAGCTCTATTGCATAGCTTAGAAAGTTGGCCTCAAGTTCAGCCTTAAGTTCCTGACCACGGGATTTCTCCAGCTGGGTTCCCCCCGGCCTGTATCTAGCGGGCCCGTCAATGACATAAGTCTTGAGAATCCTGGCGCTACCAGCGGGGTGGAGGTTGTAGGTCCCGCCGCCGTACTCTACTTCCACTATTTCCGCCACTTCGTCGTATCCCGGGAAGTGGCCGATCTTGGCGATGGTCTTCGCCCCGGTGCCCTTGGAGTCGAATACCTTGCGGATGTCGAAGTTGCCGCCCGCCCGCTCGTGCTGGTACACGGCTTTGAGCTTCTCCTCTTCGCGGGGCAGGTCGAATTCACCGGCGTAGGGTAGGTCTTCCAGTTCCTCAGTAGTAATCGTTGGAGTAGTCTTGGTATTTTTCTTTTTCCCCCTATGGAAAATGCTCATTTACATGCCCTCACCGACCCCTTAACAATGTTTGTCGTAGGGGATATTCGTATCTATTTCATCCAACTCGAATACGGTCGTGCTACGAATCCGCTCCTGATAAACCTTTGGCGAGTAGAACGCTCTCGACCGTACGGCGGATATAGTTTCATTTAGAGTCATATTCGAGCCGGATTTCAGCCACCTGACATCATGGCGTTCGGAGCGAAAAAGTCCCACGGCCTGACACGGCGGCCAATGTCCTTGCCGGCTGGTTGAAGTACTGGGAACATTACCGTTAATCGAGGCAATTCCCTTTTTAACCGGGGCCAAGAGCTCTTTCCGCTCAGCAAACCTTTACAGAGGCTTTGCTACCCTACTCAGGTTGACACCTCGGGCGATCTCCTCAGGCAGGATGTGAGCGAGCACATGCCGCATGGCCTTGGCTCTGGACCCTCTGCGCTCGCCGCACAGGCGGCATTGATAGGCTTTGGGCCCGGTCTCCACCAGCACCGGCAAGTCGAACACCGACACCGGATCGTCGAAGATCCTGGCCTTGTAGCTCTTAACCGTTGTCTGGCTGGCAGGCAGCGCCATGGCGATCTTCTTGATGGTCCATCCCCTGGACGCCCCCCACAGGATCAGCAGCCTATCGTCGTCGTCCAAGCGGTCGTGCCTTTGCCGGGGAGGCCGATTTTTCACCCGGTCGCCGATCTCGGCAAGTAACGGTGGTCTTGGCGGCTTTGTTGCCATGATTCGCCTCTCATGCCCCCGGTTGGGGTATCGTTTTCTTTTGAGCGCCTGCAGGCACGGCGGCCTTCAATTCAGCCCGCCTCAAAATTGCCGCAACGTGAGCCTGGGAGACTCGCTTCACGATATCTGACGGAATAGGCCCCCGCACAGTGACTTCGTACTGCATGCTAGCCCTCATCCTCGGCATCCAGAACCACCTGGACGGCGCGCACTGGCACCACGTTGCGAACAGGCTCATGCTTGGTGAAACCCGCACGCTTCGCCGGCTCCTCAAGGTTGACAATCTCCTGGTCCCGCATTTTGATTCCCGCCTGTTGTTTCATTCCCATCTCCGGCCTCCTTAGCTCGAAAATAAAAAAACTCCGCCAAGTCCGGAAAGTACTTCCAGACAGTGGCGGAGCTAGTCTTCTCACAAATGTAGTCTGCTCGCCGCTTACCCGCAACTTCCGTACGGGGGTCAAGCCAGAAATGCTGGCCTGAGGTGCCCGTACGGCGGCCTGGACGGGTAAGATTACGATCCAGGGCTTTTAAATTGTCAGAGATCTACTTAATAGCTTATGCAGCCGGCACACGGATGTCAATAAGTGCTAGCTACGGAACTCGATCTCTAGCCGGCCATCGCTGAACACGTGAGCCGCCTTTAGGATTGATTGCAGCACGGCCTTGGCTTCCCTCACGTCCATCCGCTGGACATCTTCTAGGAAAGAGGACACCTTAGCCGGGACAGAGGTGATGGTGGCTTCTACGTCCTTCTGAGAGGCAACGCTGGCCTCCAACTCGGCCTGCCGGGTACGTAAGCCTTCTTGCTCCTCCCGCCGGACCTGCTGCCTCTTCAGGTATTCCGGCTCAGTCATTATGCCCCGGTCCACCCGGTCCAGGTCATTGAGGAAACCCTGCTCTAGCTCTGCCAGCCTTTTGTTGGCCCTGGCAAGCTCCTGCTCGGCCTGGTGATCACATTCCTGGCCCTGAGCCTCTAGGAGCTGGCGAACTACATCAGGGTCGCTATACTGTCCCAGGTGGCCCAGAATGGCCTCTTCCAAGGCGTCCTGCCGGTGGTTCTTGCCCTCGGTACAGAGCGCCGATGACATCTGCCGACCAGAACAAAGGTAGTACCTATGCTTACCCTTGCTGGCTCCGGACATGGCTGCCCCGCAGGGACCACAACGGAGGATACCTGATAGCAGGTAGGGGCTCGAATTAGTGCGCCCCCGGTGCTGGCCTTCCCGCCTGATAGTGAGGCGCGTTTGAAGGTTGTCCCATTCCTCTGAGTTGAATATCGCGGGGTAGGCATCCTCTGTAATGATTTCTTCGCCTTGCCCACGAAACACCGCGTGCCCAGCCATCGCCCGGTTTAAGAGGATCAACTTCAATGATTGGGCGGCGAAAAATGCCCCGGACTTAGTGCGATAGCCCAGGCGGTTCAATTCGTCTGCCATCCCCTTATAGCCCAGGTTGCGCTCCGTGGCCAACTTATAGGCCAGCCTGATCGCCGCCGCCTCTCCCGGCACTTGCTCGATGCGCTCACCATCAGCGTCGCGGACCTTGATGTAGCCGAATGGTAACTTGCTCACGAGCTTCCCCTTCTCCGCTGCTTTTCGGAGCGCCGAGATAACCCGCTCCGATGTCCGTTTACTCTCTTGGCCGGCGATCCCCGCCCGTAGCAACAGCATCAGTTCCTCTCGCAAGTCCTCGTTGATGCTCTCTACTGTGGTGCCGCGCTCTTGAAGCTCCCAATACCGGCGGAGAATTTCGCGCGGGTTGCGACCAAAGCGGTCCAAGAACAAGACTACCACGTGAGAGATGCCTTGTTCGGCCACGTATGCTAACATCGCCCTGTACTGGGCCCGGTCATCCTTGCGCCCAGAGACAACATCTGTGAAGGTGGCCACTGGGTTAAGATGGTGGGCGCTGCAGTAATCAGCAAAGGCGGCCTCCTGGACTTCAAGGCTTACGTGCCTCTCTCCGGCCTGCCCTGGCCCGCTAACGCGCAAGTATCCAACGGCGTCTTCAAGTCGTACAGTCGTGGTCATGGCAACCTCGATCATCGGTATGCCATGACTCTAACAGACTATGTAGGTAATATCAATGTATCTACCGTGTCCTACATGCCGCCGGAGCAGGCCATGGGTGGTGAGGTGAGTCCAAAAATGGACCTCTACTCCCTGGGGGCCATGCTCTACGAG
>JADFQT010000176.1 GCA_022561675.1 Chloroflexota bacterium | reverse complement strand
ATTTCGTCGGACCCCGCGCGCTTGCCGACATCGAGAAGCGACATTCCCGACGCGTCGGAGACGTCGGTATGAAACGACCCGGTGAGGCGGTAGCGGATGTAGTCCTTCGGAAGGAGGACTCTGGCAACTTTGCTGTACACCTCGGGCTCGTTTTCCCGGACCCAGAGAATTTTGGGGGCCGTGAATCCCGGCAGGACGGGATTCCCCGTCACCTCCAGGAGCTTTTTCTTCCCCACCCTCTTCGTAATGGCGGCGCACTGGTCGCCGGTCCGCTGGTCGTTCCAGAGCAACGCCCGGCGAATCACTTTGCCTTGGGCGTCCGTATGCTCCAGGGTTCTTTTATTTCCAACCTGGTAATCCGGTAGCTCTGGGCCGAAAAGGTATCTGGACTCGACAGTACCCGCGTCTTGGTCTATGACATTGATGTGTAACCGGTCGAAGTCCACCAGCTTCTTCAGCTCCAGGGCGAATTTCTCGTACACTTCATCGCTATTCAGCGTAGAAGTGATAATCCGGGCTACCTCGTCCGCCAAGTCCATTTCCTCGACACTAGCCTGGAGCCGCAGGTACAGCTGAGAATTCTCAACAGCGGGGGCGATCTGCTTGGCCAGCCGCTCCAGGATGGCCTGCTCCCGCGGCCCATAGGCGCCTGCCCGGTGGCTACGCATCCTCATGACGCCGATAACCTGGCCTTTGGTGATTAGCGGCACCATAATGCTGGAGTGTAACCCGGCCTCGGCATCAACCAGGTCCCCCGGAAACCGGCTCTCGCCAATGTCCTCCCGCACCAGGGTCCGACCGGTTTCCATAATATGTTGGTTCCGGGTACCCTCCAGCGGTCTGACCCGGCCAGGGTGGCGCCCCGGCAAGTCCTTTCCAACAAGGTATTTGACCGTGAAAACCCCGGCCTCGCGATCGATGAGGTTGATGTTCATTCGGTCGAAGTCCACCAGCTTCTTCACCTCAAGGGCGAATTTCTCGTATACCTCATCAATATCCAGGGTGGAGGTGACGATCTGGGCGACCTCGTCGACCACAGCCATCTCCTCCATACTGGTCTGGAGCCGCAGGTACAGCTGAGAATTCTCAATCGCCGGTGCTATTTGTTTGGCCAGCCGCTCCAGGATGGCCTGCTCCCTTGGACCAAAGGCCCCAACTTGCTTACTCCGCAAGCTCATGGACCCGATAACTCTGCCCTGGAGGAGCAAGGGAACCCTCATCGTGGCACGCATTCCATTGCTTGCATGTTCCAGGTCAGACAGATATCGGTCGTCCTCGGCTGCGTCTTCTCTCCGCAAAGTCTGGCGCGTGTCCGAAACCCTTTGGTTCTCAGTGCCCTGGAGGGAAGCGACGGTGCCTACAGAGCGGCCTTCCCGGGCAGGCCCAATGAGGTATTTCAGGGTTACAGTGCCAGCCTCCTGGTCTATGACATTGATGGACGCCCGATCGAAGTCCACCAGCTTTTTCAGCTCCAGGGCGAATTTCTCGTACACCTCATCAATATCCAGGGTGGACGTAACGATGCGGCCTACCTCGTCTACCACCGCCAATTCTTGGGCGCGAAGACGTTCCACATCTTCAAGCCTCTGACGCTCGTTCATTTCAGCGATGAGATTGTCATTAGCGGCTTCCAGCTCGTCGGTGCGCTCCTGGACCCGCACCGCCATAAGGGAGAAGGAGCGGGTCAGCTCTCCGATTTCGTCATTGCGGTTGTTATCGGCGGTAAACTCCAACTCACCCATACCAATCTGGTTGGTGGCCGCCGCCAGGCGCCGAATTGGTCGGGTAAAGTACTGGGCGACGAAATAAGCGAGGAATATAGCTATGACTACCAGCAGGGCGACCTCCCAGACTTGCTGGAGCATAACGGACCGGATCTCGGCCCTAAGGGCGTCGGCGTTGAAGCCGAACTCCACCAGCCCCAGCACCTCCCCGTCCACGGCGATGGGGCTGGCCACCTCCAGGGTATCGCCTTTAAACCGCAGGCTATTCTGGCCCTCTTGCAGCAACTGAAGAGCAGGCTGGTCGCTGGCGAAGACGGTGGCGTAGTTGGTCTGGCCATCTTCCCGGGGGGCAGTCACCAGAACCCTGCCCTCCCGGTCGAAGATGCGCATGTACTCCACACCGTGATCGCTGCGCACCACCTCGGCCAGGTTCCGCAGGGCGTCAAGGTCGGAGAGGTAGATGTAGCTGGCCAGCACGTCGTTGAGGCTGCTGGCCAGCAGGTGGCCCCGCTCTCCCAGTCTAGCCTGGGCGGCTGCGCGCTCATGGCGGATGTCCCAGGCTAGGTCAACGACCATCACCAGGGTAATGACCGAGACGAGGCCGATGGTTAGGATGGTGGCTATGCCCCACCTGGGTCTGAGCTTTGTCAGCATTGCTTTAACAAGGAGACGCCTAACCCGAAGGTGACATTCCTAGCAGGTGTGCCCCTATGGGTTGGGGCTCAGACGAGGCAGGCCTATCGTCTCGAATCCCACCACGAGGCCGATTAATTGAGGAAGGCCAGGCCCATTCACCACATAAATCTGACCCTTAAGCTGGAATCCACCAACTCAACTATTACCCACGTTTGCACACGAGTTTCCTCAGGGCTTTTCACTATGGTTTCCTGTTGGAGTAAGGTGACCGGCCTCTGCAATAGATTAGCCCAAAGTAATCATCCGGCCGGAGAATCGAGCCTGCACGGGCGCCAAGGCCTCCGGGTTCCTAACCCCTTGGTCCGCCTGCCAGGCGGCCGCTAGCAGGAAAACCGCGGTTGAAACCTCTAAACAGTCCCCACGCACTAAATGCATCGGGATCCTCATCGAGAACATGACACTCACCGCTATGGCACTAAAATCAAACCCAGTCTGGATTAATCCACGGGTTACCAGACTCTTCCGTTTTAGGCCTACTTCACGCTAGTCACTTTAAATCTTCATGAAGCCCTAATTCTAGGGTTTCCACGTCCACCCTCAGCTAGATTTTGTCCCCGACTAACGCCGACTATTTCAACCACCCTGCCACAGTTGGAAGGCTTGGTCCATCAGGGTCTCACCCGGAGCCATTAATTCTTGGCAGAGGAGACTACCCCGGGCGGCTAGTTTCTTGCCCCTAAGGTTTTCGGACAGAAGGTTGTACTGGACCTTGAACTTTGCTCCTCAGTGCCATCCTGGGCCCTGTTGCCAGTGCCGCCGGCCCCAAGGAGCGCAATACCACATTTTTCCTCCTTCGGCGGCTGCCTAATCGGATGGCGTTCTCGAAGCCTATTCTAAAGCCAGTGTCTGGCGGGGAGATCCAGAGATTTGGCATGGCACAGAGGCTAGGTGGTTTTTAGCCCGCGGCCAGACGTCTACGAAACCGGCGGGTTCAGAGAAAAGCAGGCGGAACTGGAGAGTGAGGACCTATGGCAGCTGGCAGATGAGCGCGAGAAATTCCGGCCCCTGCCTAAAAACAAACCGGCAGTGTACCACCAGATGGGGGTCTATCGGATTTGCGAGTAACGGCTAAGCCTAAGTCCACAGAGTCCCCTCTAACAGGGTGCTGAAATAGGGCCGACAGGTGGGCTAAAGGCTGTTAACCATCGTTGTTCTAGAGGAATGCAATCTGTAGAGGAGGGGTCTCAATCACCTGGGGAAGCCCCTTCACCCCCGGAGGAGGCCTTTGTCACACCGTCAGCCCGGGTTTAGAGCCAATTTGGCCATCCGGACCAGGTTGTAGGCGGCCACCGTCAGGTCCGCCCACATCTGGTTGCGGGCTACCCCGATGTAACGCAACTTGCGTCCGCCGCCCACCGTCTTGGTCCAGCCGAAGATCTCCTCCACCCGCTTCCTCACCCGCTGGCTGATGGCATACCCCGGGTGACGGGTTGTCCTGCCATCGATGGCGCTGGCCCGGCCGGTATTCTGGGCACGTGAGGAGTGACCCTCATCTCCCGGCATTTAGCAACGAAGGCTTCGGTGTCGTAGTTCTTGTCTGCTCCCAGGGTTATCCGGCCCACTCCCCGCAGACGGGAAAGCAGGTCCACCGCAGCCTGCCGCTCCGCCCGTCCGGTGGCCTCAGTGACCAACACCCCCACCGCCAAGCCATTACGGTTCTCCATTAGCACATGTCCGGCAAAGCACAGCTTGGCCTCCTTCCCAGGGCCCTTACGCGCCAGTCGAGCCTCTGGGTCCGTGGTGGAGGCATGGCTGTCGTTCTTCCATTGTTTCTTCCATTGTTCCCCCCGAAAGTCCACCTCGGGGTTGCGTCCTCCTCCTTTGGGTTCTTTACTATCTTTGAGCCCGTTACCATCTTTGGGTCGGAAGCTCTTGAATGACGCCCAAGATTCCAGCAAGGTCCCGTCCACGGTGAAGTGCTCATCGGACAGCAGATCCCGGCGCTGGGCTTCAGCCAACACCTCCTGGAAGAATTGTCCAGACACCTCATGGTCCAATAGCCGAGTCTTGTTCTTGGAAAAGGTGGAGGGGTCGAAGGCTGGGTCCATGATGTTCAGGTCCAGAAACCACTTGAACAGCAGGTCATATTGCAGTCGCTCGCAGAACTGGCGCTCGCTCCTTATGGTGTAGAGAGCCATCAGCAGGCATCCTTTGAGTAAATGCTCGGGAGGGATGGAGGGACGTCCCACCTTGGCGTACATGCGGCTGAAGGTGGGAGACAGCTCAGCCAAAGCCCGGTCGACCATGGGTTTGATTAGCCGGATGGGGTGGTCCTGGGGTATCAGCTGGTCTGGAGTCCCCGCACTAAGAATCAGGGCCTGCCCTTCCACATCTCCTCGCATCCCGCTCCCTCCCCAAGTTATCTACCCTCGGACTGTACCACCTACTCAAGACCCCGTCAGGTACGGATTTTTCAGCACCCTTAGTAGAACCCCCAGTGGGCACGGCGCCCCTTGGTACCTTGATCCAGACTGGGTTGGGAGCCAAGACGAAGATTCGTGTCGGCCTAGGTTGCTTTACGACTCTTCGCCCTCGGCTAACTGGAAATGTACGCCGCTCCGGCTCCATGAGGACCGTGCGGGCCTACTCCGGGATGCTATACCTCTTCTTCAACACTCCGGGCCAGCCCCTCGACCAGGTCACCGCGCCAGAGGTGTTCAGCTACGCTCACGGCACCGGCCTCTCCGGGAAGAAGCCTTCATCGGTGACCATTGGAGCCCGAATAGCCTGCCTCAGCTCCTTCTATCGGTTCCTCATCCCCATGGGCCTGGTCAGCGGCAACCCCTGGGACCAACTGGAGCGGCCTCGGGCTACACCGACGCAGAGTATCAAGTTAAGCGGGACGAGATTGATGGCGGCTTGCGATCAGCCCGCTGATGGAGCGAGTGTACGTGGGCATGCAATGCAGTCGAATCGGAGCAATTGTTCCGGTCACGGAATCTCGCCGATTGATTGATGGAAGGAGCAATGACTAGAAGCCAAATCCCGGCCGCGATGCTGCTCTCCGATGATGAAACCGAAGGGCTAAAAGTTTGGAGTTGGTGGAG
>JADFQT010000005.1 GCA_022561675.1 Chloroflexota bacterium | reverse complement strand
TGCCCGAACCCAGAGATGGAGCAATAGACAATTTGAGGGTTTGCCGATTTGACGGCTTGGTAGTCGAGACCAAACCGGCCCATGACCCCAGGGGTGAAGTTTTCCACCACCACGTCAGCTTTTTCCACCAACTGCAAAAAAATCTTGATGGCTTCCGGCTCTTTGAAATTTAGAGTGAGGCTGCGCTTATTGCGGTTTATGGAGAGGAAGTAGGCGCTTTCTTCCCCAATAAAGGGAGGCCCCCAGCGCCGGGTGTCATCCCCGGTGCCGGGCAATTCGATCTTGACCACGTCGGCTCCGTAGTCGCCCAGCATCAGGGTGCAAAAGGGACCGGCCAATGCTCTGGTCAGATCTAGAACCCGAACGTCTTGCAGCGCTTTCATTCCCGCTGGTCCTCCTTGCCGTCCAACCACCAATTAGGGTGGGTCGCACCCGCCTGGCTCTCGGTTGGTCATGATCGGGGCCCGGTTGGACTCGCCGGTAGTTGATTCTTGATTTGACCCTGGCCGTTGCTATAGTCCGAAGCAGGCAACATGGTACCACAGGGGAGGGAAGTAGGGTACGGTGCCGGACAGTGGGGCGAAGAGAGAGGGGGATCAGAAAAGCCGGCAGGTTTTATCCCCGCCGGCCTTAAGCAAATCTTTGGAGTGATTATTAGAGGCGTTTAGGAGGCTGCATCCCCGGGGTATAAGGTTCGGGCGAAGTGACGGCCCCCATGGGATATTCGGCGGCGCTTGCCTCCCTCGAACTTGGGGACCGCCGGAGCCGGTATCGGCGACAAGCTAATGTCGTCGGCGTCAGTCAGGGGCTCTACTGTATCTTTGCTGAATCCGCACTGCATGCAGGTGATGAAATGGCCGTATTGGTCGTTTTCTTCGAACAAATCCCCGGAGCAACGGGGACACCTCTTGAACCAGAACATATAAGGATACCCTCTCATTGCCCGGTAGCCACAGATAGTTTCGTTCCCCTTTGGTGCGTCGATGTGGCGGGAAATTACCGCCTGTTGGGCGGTGGACCATCGCAGCTACGGGCTTTCAAGCAACTGGGTATTCAATGCGCCGGCTCCTATAGCTGGCGAATATTGAACCTCCCAATCTGTTATAGCTATGTTATGGCAGGCGTAGACCGGCTTGTAGAGGAGTGTCACCTATCTGATGATAGGTGGCACTCCTAGCTAAGAAGGTACAATTAGGGAAAAGACACGGGAAATAGTTGAATTGAGGCAGGTCGGCTCGCCGATTTCCTAGGGTACTGGGGAATACCCCTCATTGGGGCCGGGCAGGGCGCCCGCTGCCTTACCATGTTGTGGATAAGGGCAGGGTGTAATTGGAACTCAGACTTCAGCCCTGGCAGGTTCCCAATCAAGAACCTCCCGCACTTTTAAGGCCAAAGCATCGGGAAGGAAGGGTTTCTGGATAAACCGGATTTCTTGAGACGGATCTACGGTGAGGAACAGTGGCTCTTGAGTGTAGCCGGAAGCAAACAGCACCTTGGTATTTGGCTGGATATCCATAACACGTTGGGCCAACTCGATCCCGCCCATTTGGGGCATCACCACATCGGTAAATAACATCTGTATCGAGCCGGGCTCCTGGGATTGGAATATTTCCAGCGCTTCTTGTCCGGTTGCCGCCTCCATAACCTGGTAGCCTTGGTCTCGCAACACTTCTGCCACCAGCTTGCGCACCAACGGTTCGTCTTCGGCCAATAGCACTGTCTCTGTGCCACCCAGCGATACGCTAAGTGTCTCAGATTCGCTGCTTTCTTCCCTCACTTCGATCGCCGATTCGGTACTCGGGATATACAGCTTGAAGGTAGTTCCCTGCCCCAACTCGCTCTGAACTTCGATGTGACCGCCGCTCTGCTTGGCAATGCCAAAGCAAGTAGCAAGTCCCAAGCCAGTGCCCTTCCCTTCTTCCTTGGTCGTGAAGAAAGGTTCGAAGATTCGGCTCTGGACCTCCTTTGTCATTCCCCTGCCGGTGTCAGTGACCGATAGCATCACGTGGGGGCCGGATGAGGCTTCGGAGCGCTGGAGGGCGTCTGGTTCATCCAGGGTGATATTGGCGGTTTCGATGGTCAGCTTACCGCCATTGGGCATCGCGTCGCGGGCATTAATCGCCAGGTTCATTATGACCTGCTCTATTTGACCTGGGTCGGCTTCGACCAGGTCCAGGTTGCCCGACGGCAGCGTAACCAACTCGATGTCCTGACCGAGGAGCCGGCGCAGCATCTGGTCCAGGTCGATAATCAGGTCGTTCAGGTCGATCACCTTGGGCTCGACAACCTGGCGACGGGAGAAGGCCAAAAGCTGGCGGGTCAGGTCGGCGGCACGCTCGGCAGCCTTGTGGATCTGCTCCAAACTGTTACTCGAGCTGTCTCCGGAGGGCAGTTTTGCCATCTCCATCTGGGCGTAACCCATAATGGGAGTCAGCATGTTGTTGAGGTCATGGGCCACACCACCAGCCAGCTGGCCGATAGCCTCCATCTTCTGGGATTGCTGGAGCTGTTCCTGGAGCTGCTGGCGTTCCCTGGTCTCTGCCAGAAGTTGCTCATTGGCGTCTTTCAATTCCCTTACTCTTTCCTCAAGGGTCGCATTGGTCGCCTCGAGTTCGCGCCGCTGCTTTACTATGGTGCCCCAGCCACGCCACACAATTGAGACCAGCCCTCCATACAATACGAAAAAGCTGACGCCGATGATGCCCAGGGTTTTTAATTGCAATGTACGCACTTCCGCGCTGAGGCTGGGGATAGAAAAGGGATCTGTGTCTTTAATCATGGCGCCCGCCATCATTGCGGCGCCGTGTTCCCGCAAGTGCTCGACATTATGGTCAAGCTGGGTGGTAATTACCACCGAAAGAGTTATCGCCAGCATGCCGATTATCAGGAAACTGGCCAGGGAAAACTGAACCAGAAGGTTCTCTTTCAGGTGCTTCATGGACTCCCCATGGGTTCCCGATCAGGATTATTTTGAACATCTTCAACGCTAACCAAACACCAACCTATTCGCACTACTCGTAACACCTATGTCGGTGGGTGTGCCCATAGCAAATTGTCCCCATCTTACGTGAACCTGGCCGAACAGCGGCGAACCGGCGAAAAAGTCCCTAGTTCACGGGAAATCCACTTTGCGGTGACCCAACTGCTTGTCGGCCGGCTGCCACCCAGGTAGAATAGGGCCATAATAGTGCGGGAAAGAAAATCGGACCCCGGTATCTGGACCCCGGTATCTGGACCCCGGAATTTGGACCACGGCAGGAGTAGGTTAAATGACTACCGAACAGGCGCTGACCCTCAACCGTTTCTCAGAGCAATTCGGATACGCCTCCGGAAGGGCCGCCACCAAGGTCAAAAGCTATATGACCGACTATGTCCAGGAGTTCATCAGCAACTCCCCCTTTACGGTGATGGCTTCCAGCGACGGGGAAGGCAATTGCGACGCCTCGCCCAAGGGAGGCAAGCCGGGATTCGTCAAGGTTCTGGATGACCGGCATCTGCTTTTGCCCGACGTGGCCGGCAACCGGCTGTTCCAGTCCTACCAGAACGTGGATGCCAACCCTCACGTTGGACTGATCTTCTTCATTCCCGGGGTGAACGATACGGTGCGGGTGAACGGCCGGGTGACCATTGCGGATAAGGAGGAGTTGGAGCGCAGGAGCGTGGAGGTTTCTCTTTATGAGATTGACGACCGCTCCATGCATTTGCAGGGGATAATTATTGAAGTGGAGGAGTCATACGGCCACTGTCCCCGGGCGCTACACTTCTCCCATCTTTGGAACACCGAGGAGATTTCGGCCAATCAGGCCAAGCGCCCCATCTCCGAACGCAGCACCAATAGCTAGCGGGTCGGCGGCTCAGGGGAAAGTGAGGAGGCGACCAGGGTGGCCACCTGGAGACGCATCGCCAGGCCGCGGACTGGAACCAGCCGTCCGTTCAGCGGATCGGCGGCCAAGCGAAACCCTTCCAGCGTGTAGGCCCCCAGCAGCGGCGAAGACCCTTCATCGCCGAAGACTACGAAGGTGATTTGTGAGTTGCAGTTATAGCGCACCCAAGTCTGGGCGATCTCCCTTTCGATAATCTGGCCGTTCGCCAACTCGAACTCCCAGCGGGCTTGCACTGGGACGCCCAGCCTTTGCAGAACATCCCTTGGCACCCACGTATAGCTGCTGCCGGTATTGGCCCGAGCCTCAAGCGGTTCGAAACGGCTGCCTTGGGTGTCGCCTATCTCTATGGCTACCTGAAAAGTTCCCACGACCTCATGCTAGCTTGCTGGCGGCTCCAAGGTCAAGGTTGCTCGATTACGTCGTGGGAACCCATCCGGCGCAGAAGGAAGGTATCCCCGGCTAGCTGAAGTGTAAGTCGGTAGCCGCGGGAGACCCGGACCTCCCAGATGTCCGCGGTGCCTCTTGTCCTTTTTAGCCGCAGGCAAGGATGCCTGGGGTCAAGCAGCAAAAGAGCGAGCTGTTTTTCGACTTGCGCTCTTATTTCCTCCGGAAGCCCCGCGTAATCCCGGTCGAAGGGTCGGGTTGTCTGTAGCTTCATTTACCTGGGAGTAGAGTCCCGCAGGTGCCTTACCAGGTCTTCGGCAGATTCAAAGGTATCAGACAGTTCTCCCTCGGCTATCGCGACCTCCGCTTCTCGCTCCCTTTCCTGCCAATCCTGACTCCAGAACCAGGCCTGGCCCCGGGGTATCAGCTTCTGCGGCACCAAGTATAGCGCGTCGCCCCGAACCTGCACCTCCAGGAACTCCCCCGGCTGCAATCCCAGCCGTTGGAACGCCTCCTCCCGAATGGTCATCTGATGCTTGGGGCCGATACGGGCCGTGCTCATCGCGACGTCTCCTTACTTCCTTATTGTAGGAATAACATCTTGGGTGAGACAGAGCAAGCGCAGCTGAAGCTCATGTCCGGGATCATTGCGACCGGCCTGGCCAGATCTTCCGTCAGGATAGCCTCCGGTTATCGATGGAGTGGTAGAATGGCTCCAGCCCGCTAATCATCGTCGCTGAAAGGAAGTCGATTAATGGTTTCCATCGCCTTTGAAAAGACCACCCTGTCCAATGGCCTGGACGTGATTATCCATGAGGACCACTCCATCCCGCTGGTGGCGGTCAACGTCTGGTATCACGTGGGCTCCAAGGACGAAGAGGTGGGACGCACCGGCTTCGCCCACCTCTTCGAGCACGTCATGTTCGAGGGTTCCAAGCACCACAACAGCAGCCATTTCGAGCCGCTGCAAAAGATCGGAGCCAACCTGAACGGCTCCACCACCTCCGACCGGACCAATTACTGGGAGGATGTGCCGTCCAACTATCTGGAGCTGGCCCTGTGGCTGGAGGCGGACCGCATGGGCTTTCTGGTGGACGCCCTGGACCAGCAGCGGTTTGATATCCAGAGGGACGTGGTCAAGAACGAACGGCGCCAGAGCTACGAGAACCGTCCCTACGGCATGGCCCATTGGCAGATACAGGAGGCCTTGTTTCCGCTTCCCCACCCCTATCACTGGATGACCATCGGCTCTCAGGAAGACCTGGACGCCGCCAGCCTGGACGACATTAAGGACTTTTTCCGGCGTTTCTATTCCCCATCCAACAGCAGCCTGGCCATTGCCGGAGATATGGATCCGAAGCTTACACTGGAGCTGGTGGAGAAATATTTTGGCGACTTGACCCCGGCTCCATCGGTGCCCCGGGTTGGCCGCTTCGACTCCACGTTAGGAGGCCGGGTTGAGCTGGAGATGCGTGACCGGGTGTCTCTGCCCCGGCTGTACATTGCCTGGCCGACGCCGCCGCACTTCGACCCCGACGATCCAGCCCTGGAGCTTTTGCGGGCCGTGCTTTCCGATGGGATGAGCTCGCGCCTCTATCGTTCCCTGGTCTATGAAAAGCAGATCGCCCAGAATGTGGGGGTCCGCTTCCACGCCGCGGAGGTCGCCGGACAGTTTATCGTCGATGTCACCGCCGCCGAGGGGCATGATCTGGATGAGCTGGAAGCGGCGGCGGAAGAGGTGCTGGCCAGCATCAACACTGACCCGCCCAGCGATGAGGAGATTAGCCGGGCCAAGAACCGTCTGGAGGCCCAGCATTATCGTCAGCTAACCCACATCGGCGGCTTCGGCGGCCGGGCGGATGACCTCAACCACTTCAACGTGTTCGCCGGCGACCCGAACAAGATCAATACCAGCATTGACGATTACATGGCGGTGGACCGGGAAGATATCCTGCGCGTGAGCCAGTCGGTCTTGGACCAACGGCAGGTGCGTCTACGGGTGCTTCCGGAGCGTTCCCTGAGTCCGGCCACGACCAATCTGGACCGAACCATGATGCCGCCGCCGGCCAAGGAGCCGGTTTTCACCCCGCCGTTGCCGGAGCAGATGCAGCTGCCCAATGGGCTGAAAATTGTGGTTGTGGAGAAGCATGACATGCCGGTGGTCACCTTCGGCCTGGTGGTTTCGGCCGGAGCAATTACCGACCCGTCAGACAAGCCCGGTATTGCCGGCTTCACCGCGCAAATGTTGTCCGAAGGTACCGACACCCGTTCCAGTCAGGAGATCGCCGCGGCCTTTGAGTTCATTGGAGCCCGCCTTTCCGCGGACACCCGACGGGAAATCACCCTGCTTTCCACCGAAACCTTGAGCAAGCATTGGAAGAGGGCGCTGGAGCTACTTTCGGATGTGGTGCGCCATCCATCTTTCCCCCTTCACGAACTGGAGCGGGTGCGTCGGGAGCATCTTACCGATCTGCGGCGGGCCAAGGATGACGCGGGGTTTGTAGCCGAGCAGATCATGCCGGGCCTGGTTTTTGGGCGGGGAACTCAGTACGGGCATTCCTCCATAGGCACCGAAGATTCAGTGGCGGCGTTTACCAGGGAAGACCTGGAAGGGCATTTCCGAAGGTTGTATGGTCCGAAGGGAGCCACCCTGGTAGTGGCGGGAGACGTCACCCTGGAAGAGGTGAGTCAGGAAGCCACGACCGCCTTCGGAGACTGGGATAACCCCGATGTTTCATTGGCGGCGGCAGTGGATTCGGCGCGGACCGTTTCCGACCCCACGACTATATACCTGGTGGACAAGCCGGGGGCGGCTCAGTCGGTGATCCAGGCTGGGCATGCGACTGTACCCAGAAGCCACCCGGACTACTTCCGGATGGTGCTGCTCAACTACGTATTTGGCGGTCAGTTCTCGGCTCGACTGAACCAGAATCTGCGTCAGGACAAGGGCTACAGCTACGGCTTCCACTCCAGCATAAACTGGTTCCGCCAGTCTTCCGCGCTCGTTGCCGGCGGCAGTGTTCAGACGGAAGTGACCAAGGTGTCCGTGGTGGAAATCCTCAAAGAGTTCCGGGATATTCAGGGGCAGCGTCCTATTACCCGGGAGGAACTGGGCTCCGCCCAGTCCGGCATGCTTCAGGGCTTGCCCGCCGGATTCGAACGCCCCGGGCAAATCATGGGCAGTCTGGTTCAAATGGTGCTGCACGATCTGCCCAACGACTATTTCCGAACTGTTGGGCAGAAGCTCTCCGCGGTCAAGCTTGATGAAGCCAATGGCGCGGGACAGGAAAGGATAGACCCGGACAGCCTGGCGATACTGGTTGTGGGCGACCGAGCGGCAATTGAGGCGGGCCTCAGGGAGCTGGATCTGCCGTTGGTGATACTGAACGATGATGGCGAACCGGCCGCCTAGGGTCAAATCCCGGCCCACTCCAATATTAAATTAGAGGGTGTTTAAAAACCCAATGTGTCACCCTTGCCGATGGGGAGATTTAGAGGGGCTCTCCTAACCCCACCTAACCTCCCCTTGGTAAGGGGAGGGACTTATTAAACACCCTCTTTGGGGAAAACCAGGATTCTCATCCACCCGCTCAGACCCTTGGCCGCTCTTTTAGAACCAGGGGCAGTGTCAACTTGGTCCCATCCCGGAATAGCTCCACCTGGATCTCCTGTCCGGGCTTGAACTCCTGGCGCAACAGCCGGGTCAGGACTCGGGTCGTGTCCACTTTATGCCCATCCATTGAAAGGATGATATCCCCGCGCTTGATGCCGGCTAGATGGGACGGCCCATCCTCGAACAGGTTCAACACCACCACTCCTTCCCTTATCGGCAGCCCCACTTCGGCGGCCCGCTTTGGGTCCAAGTCGTCCAGAAAAGCCCCCATCCATGACCAGCGCACCCGACCCAATTCTAGTATTTGGTTAGAGATCAGGTTCGCGGTTTCCATGTTGATCGCGAAGCCCAACCCTTCGACCAGCGTGCCGCCCTGGGAGAAACGCTGCACCGCCGTATTGATGCCCACCAATTCTCCATTGAGATTCAGGAGCGGCCCCCCGCTGCTGCCGGGGTTCATCACCGTATCCGTCTGGATCAGGTCGTAAAGGGTAATGTCGGGGCTAACGTCCAAAGAGCGGCCCAGGGCGGAAATTACTCCCACCGTTACGGTGGGACCGCCGGGCAGCGCCAGAGCGTTCCCAATGGCGATAACCCAATCCCCTACCCGCGGGGATGCCCCCGAGTTTAACGGCAGATGCGGATAATCGCTCCCTGGAAGCTGCAGCACGGCCAGGTCTGACATAGGGTCTGCGCCCATGACCGTCGCCCTTTCCTGACTGCCATCGTCCATGGTTACCGTGATGGTGGTCGCTCTGTCGATCACATGGGTGTTGGTCAGCACCAGCCCCTTTGGGTCAAATATTACGCCGGTGCCGTTGCCAAATACCGAATAGACGTCTCCGTAAACTCCTCTTATGCGTGCCTCCGCAACAATAGAAACGACTGCTGGGCGAGTTATTTCCACGGTATCCGCTACGTTCAGCAGCTGCATTTGGGGTGGGACCGGCTGCGGCTCATCTTCGAGAGCCGGCTTGGTGCTTTCATAAGACGGCTGGGGTTCGGGCTGGAGGGTGGGTTCCACCGCAGTATTCGCGGAAACTATTCCCGCGGTGTTGGAAGGGTCCGATGCGGGAATAATGGCCTGGCTTTTCGACTGGGGTGGGTCCGGCTGGGCCGGGTTCGACTGCTCCGGGTCTGACTGTACCTGGTTCGAGGGGGCCAATTGGGCCGGCGCATCTTGAGTCGCACAGGCGGTCAAAAATACAGCCAGCAGCGCCGCCAGCCAGAACAGTTGACGTCCAAGAGTCAAACCGAGGGAATGCGGGGACCGAGTCATTTTTTGCCTGCCCAAAACTGCTTCCACTAAATTACCGCCCTAAATTGCCGCCGAATTTTGGAATTGTCGTATTGCCAATCGCTGGGCGTGAAAGAGGGACTCTACGCCGCGAGAAGCCAGCGAAAGTATCTCAGCCACCCTTTGTCTCGGGAAGGGAGCGGCTTCGCTCGCTCCTTGCAACTCCACCAGCTCTCCAGACTCGGTCAGCACAACGTTGAAATCAACCTGGGCGCGGAAGTCTTCCCGATAGCACAGGTCGAGCATTAGCTGCTCGTCCACCAGGCCGACACTGATCGCTGCTACCGGCTGGCGCAGCGGCAACTGGTTTAGCACTCCCTGGTCGACCAGCATCTTCAGCGCCTGGTGCAGGGCTACGTAGGCTCCGGTGATGGCCGCGGTTCGGGTTCCGCCGTCGGCTTGAATCACGTCGCAGTCGATCTGGACCGTTCTCTCTCCCAAACCGGTCATGTCGGTGATGGCTCGCAGGGAACGGCCAATCAGCCGCTGTATTTCCTGGGAGCGGCCGCTGGCCCCGCCGCGCTCCCGGCTGGTGCGGGTGTTGGTGGACCGAGGCAGCATATTATATTCGGCGGTCACCCAGCCCCGCCCCTGGCCCCGCAAAAAGGGAGGCACCCGCTCTTCCAGAGAGGCGGCGCAGAGAACCCTGGTTAGACCGACTTCGATCAGCGCAGAGCCTTCGGCGAACCTCTGGTAGCCAGGCGTTATGGTGGTCTCTCTCGGTTCGTCCCAGCGGCGGCCATCGGATCTGGGAGGGGATTTTTCCACTTCTGCACCATGCCAGCGCGGATAGGTTGGTGGACCGGTTGGATGTAAACCTTGGTTCAGTATACCGCAAGCAGATCTAATCAGACTCCAGGGGCCGACCCTGATTTTGGCAGCTTTGGATAAGCGTGCAACCAGATGAAGAGGACCCGTGAAGAGGACCGGTAAGCGCGGTGTCATCTCTGAGTTTTCACCCAAAGGGTGGTCCCGTCGCTGATTACCTCGGTATCTCCGTTTCGGTCGGTTCGGTAGATATTCCGGTCTCCCAAGGTATGCTGCAACCTATTCACTATTTCGGCATGCGGATGCCCAAACCGATTATCCGCGCCCACGGATATTATTGCCAGAGAGGGCTGGACTTTCTGCAAGAAAGGCGCCGTGGTGGAGGTTTTGCTGCCATGATGCGCTATTTTCAGCACGTCGCTCTTTATTGTAGCGGAAGCATCCAGCAAACGTCGCTCTGCCTCCGCCTCGATGTCTGCGGTTAAGAGAATGCTCACGTCCCGGTAAACCAGCCGCAGAACCAACCCGCTATTATTGGCATCGAGAAAACTTCCGGGCGCCCCTTCTCCCGGCGGGTGCAAGACCTCCAGGCTGACGTCTTGTTCCAACTGTATTCGGTAGCCGGCGAATAGCCGGATGGGGAGGATTTGTTGTCGTTCCAGGGCCTTTCGCCACTGCGGGTACAACGCCGCGTCTTCGTCCGGCCGGCCCACCAATACGTCATCCACCCGGTAGCGATTTAAAACTTGCAGCAACCCCCGGCTGTGGTCAGCATCCAGATGGGTCAAGGCCACCAGGTCCAGGCTCCGGTCCATCGGCGAAAGCACGCCGGATAGGGCTCGGGTGGCGCTTTCGGCCTCCGGACCTCCATCCACCAGCACCTGCCGTCCGTTGGGAGTAACTATAAGAATGCTGTCCCCCTGCCCCACGTCGAAGAAATGAACATGCAGCAGACCGTCTGCTCCAACGCTGGATCGGACCAGGAGGATTATTCCAATTGAGCTGAGCATTAAGATGCCGGCGGCGAATCCCAAAGCTCTATCCTTGGGACTCCAATTGCCGGGACTCCAGTTTCTCGTACCCCCAACCTTTGCCCATGACCGCAACGAAATACGGTAGTCCCCTAGCCTTCTCAAACGCCCGGTCAGCTCTGGTAAAAAGACCAGGCCTGCCAGAACCAGGTACCAACTCCAAATGAAGGGCTTGCCGATCCAGGTACCGGAGACGGTCGTGTCGGGACCGTGCGATACCAGCGCCAGCAGGTAGGACAGGGGGAGCCAGGCCACCCATCCGAAAACCTGGCCCAGCAGGGGATGAATCAGCCCGGCCCCGGCTGAAACCAGGGAGCTTACCAGCAGGAAGGGCAGTGCGGGCAGGGCCAGCAGCGTGACAAAAATGCCGAATAGGGGCACGCGGTTGAAATGGAAGGCAACCAGGGGGAAGGTGGCCAGGGTCGCGGCCAGGGATACCAGTAGGGCCGCCGCCGTCCAGCCGAGAATATGTCTCAAAAGTGGGGAAGCCCAGCCCCGGCCAAAGATTCTGGCGGTCGCCATCTTTTCCCGCAGCCTGGCCTGGAGAGGTAAAGCTACGGCGATGCCAGCCATGGCCGCAAAGCTAAGCTGGAAGGATACCTGGGTCAGCACCTGGGGATTCCAGGCGGTCATCAATGCCGCGGCCAGGGCCAGGGCCGGCAATAGGCTGCGGGGCCTCCCCAATGCTATGGCTGCCAGCAGCACGGAGCCCATGATGGCGGCTCGTAATGCGGAGGGAGGCAGGCCGCTGATGGCGACGTAGACCCAGATGGCCGATAGAGGCAGCAGTAAGTAGATTTGCCGCTGCCGGCCCAACACCTCTCCCGCCACTCCCATCGTCAGGAGTAGCAATACTCCCACGTGCAGCCCCGAAATGGCCAGCAGGTGCGAGGTGCCGGTGGTACGGAATCGATCGGCCAAGTCCCCGGTTATCTGTCCTCGCTGTCCCAGCAATAAAGCGCGGGAAAGCGAGGATTGGGGTTCAGGAAGGGCGGATTCCAGGCTCCGCGCCAGGTGGCGCCGCACCGCGTAAATTTGGGCGAGACCGGGTAAACCCCCACCTTCTGCGACCAGCTCGGATCGGCTCGCCCAGAGAATTCCCTGAATATCCAGACTGGCCAGGTAGGCCGGATAGTCGAAATCCCCTATGGGTTGGGGCTGCTGCAAACTCCCAGTCAGGTTCAGCTGGTCCCCGTAGCGGAAATAGGGATAACTGCGCTTCGCTACCAGAGCGGGAGGAGGAGCGGCGTACACCAGGGCTCTGCCTTCCTGGGGGAAAGGGCCGGCCCCCCGGTCGATGGACTCTACCGCCAGCTCCAATTTGACTCGACGGGCGGTAGGTTCCGGATCATTGACAATGCGGCCGCTGAGGGACACCTCTTGTTGCTCCTGAACCGTCAGCGGCGACTCGGGCAGGCCGGACACCTGCGGACGCCAGAAGCCCAGCAAAAAGAGCCCCAATACTAGGGCGATCCCAGGGGAACGGCCGTAAATTCGGAGCAGTAATGCCACCGGGACTGTGGCCAATGCCAGCAGGAACACCGGCAGGGGATCGGCGGAGTAACGGAGCCCCACCGGCAGACCGGCCAGCAACGCCGCTGCCAGCAGAGCCAGGGTCATGGCTTCGTACCTATCTCAAAACGACCCATGTTATTCCGAAGGAGGGAAGCGACTGAGGAATCTAAATCCTGGGCCCATAAAACCTTGTGCGTCAGCACCGCAGTTACACCATAGCCAATGGCGTTAGGACCATTTTCTCAGGGACTTCAGACCCCTCGCGGAGTTTATCCTGGGCAACGCCGAAGGGCTAGGGGTGACATTTTGGGATAATGGCTTAGGGAACTCCCACAATGACCAGATCTAGCATATTTTCGTAGGTAGTTTTTCCGATACCAGGGACCCGTGTAACGTCGGAGACCGATTTGAAGGGGCCATTTTGCTCGCGGTAATCGATGATTGACTGCCCCCGGACATCGCCTATGCCCGGCAGAGTGATCAGAGAGCTCAAAGGAGCGGTGTTCAGGTCGATCAAGCCGCCTGGCAAGCCTGCTGCCGGTTCACCGGCCGGTAAACCGCTGGAAAACTCCGATCCTCCAGGGCTGATTGGAGGTGAGGCGGCAGGCGGAGGAAGCTCCCCCAATTCCGGGATATAGTAATAACGTTCGTCGGCAACCCGGAGAGCCAGATTGACCGCGGAGAGGTCTGCGCCCGAGGTCGCGCCTCCGGCGGCGTCCACAGCGTCTTCCAAGCGGTCGCCTTCTTGCAGGGTGTAAACCCCGGGTCTAACCACGGCACCGCTGATGTACACCTTTAGATCGTTAAGGGCTTGAAATACGGATGGGGTCCTGCCGTCTCCCGGCGTCTCACTGTTGCCCGACTCTATGGTGGGTGGCGGCACTACTTGGATGGGAGGCCGGTCTTCCTGGCTGACCCACAGCACTCCAGCCGTCACCACCAGGATGCCGGCTAAAAAGGTCAAGGCGAGTATGCCGATGGTGCGGTAATTGCTCATAAGAAGGTGCTCACCATCCCTAGCTTGAAGCGCGCTAACCGGACCCAAGACCCAGGGTCCGTCCCAACCCAGTCTCTCAACCCGATGGGCGTCTACCTTGTACCCGGCGCATTGGGCCTATTATAATCTAGCGCAGTTTCTGGCTAAAGGGGTATCGTCGTGAGTACAGGGCAATCCACTTCCCAGTTTGGCGAGTTGCAGGCCTTCTTCCGGGGCGATTACGTGCCGTTGAAGGATGCCAACGTCAATATTATGACCCACGCCTTGCATTATGGAACCGGCGTATTCGAGGGAATCCGGGGAAACTGGAATGACGAAGCAGGGGTGGTCAACATCTTCCGGCTTCGGGAGCATTACGAGAGGTTGCTCCGAGGATGTCGCCTGCTCATGCTGGATATTCCCTATACGGCGGATCAGCTCTGTGACATCACCGTGGAGCTGGTGGAGCGAAACGGGCACCGGCAGGACATTTATATCCGCCCGCTGGCCTACAAGAGCGCGGAGATGGTGGCCAACCTAAAATTGCAAGACCTGGAAAGCGATTTCACTCTGATCACCATCCCCTTCGGAAATTACCTGGGTTCCGACACCCTTAGATGCTGCACTTCTTCCTGGCGGCGGGTGGACGACCCGATGATTCCGGCCCGCCTAAAAATTAGCGGCATCTATGTAAACAGCATTCTGGCCAAAACCGAAGCGACTCTTGCTGGGTTCGACGAAGCCATTATCCTCAATCATGACGGGCATGTCTGCGAGGGCTCCGGCGAAAATCTGTTCCTCGTAGTCGATGGAAAGATGATTACCCCCGCGCTGGAGGATAACGTCTTGCCCGGCATCACGCGGGATACCGTCATCCAGCTGGCTCAGAGCGAGCTGGGGCTGGAGGTGGTGGAGCGGACCGTAGACCGCAGCGAGCTTTATCTAGCGGATGAGGTGCTGCTTACCGGTACCGCCGCCCATATAACGCCGGTAGTGGAGTTGGACAACCGTCCCATTGCCGATGGAAAGACCGGGCCGATATCCGCCCAGCTGCAAAAAATGTACTTCGATATAGTTGTGGGCCGGAATCCTAAATACCTCCACTGGTGCACTCCGGCATCACCCCGGCCGGTCGTGGTCTGAGCTGGTGTAAAATGTCCTCCCCCTTGATAAGGGGAGGTTAGGAGGGGTTACAACACCCCCTCTCAGTCTCCCCATTACCTAGGGGGAGAAACTAGCTTTCGCCGCCCCCTAGCTGGTCAGCAGCCGCTTTTCTATCCCGACCCCAGCGCCACCATTCCGACGACGATCAAGACTATTGAGGCCAGTTTGAGACCCAAGGCCTGACGTGTCAGGGATTCCTCCATCAACCCCCAGCGGGCGGTGCTCAGAATTGTGGAAATGATGAAAACGAAAAGGGGCCGGGTGCCCAGGACGGCCGCTACTAGAGATATGGGTCCCAGGTCGCTGGCGGCCAGGCCTAATATGATGGCGATGATCGGCAGCACCCCTTCGCCGAGCAACATCAGCAGCAAGGTGTTGCCTCCCCGCAGGACCAAGGCCAGCTGACGCCAAACGCTAGGGCGGGCAAACAGCGCAAATACCAGGGCTGCACCCAGCTGCTGCAGGGCGAACACGGACCAGATCGACAGGCTTTCCAGAGCGTATTTGGCCGCGAAGAATCCTACCCCCAGACCGAGGGCGCTACCCAGGAGGATGGGAGTTCCTCGGGTCGGCAGCAGCAAGCTGCGATCCGGGGCATTGCGTAGGGAAATCAACATGGTTCCCAATACCACCAGGGCGATGGCTCCCCATTGGGCGGGAACCAGGGTTTCTCCCAGGAAGAAAACCGCCAGTAGGGCCACAAAGATGGGATTGATTTGGGTTATCGCTATGGCCCGGGTCGCCTCGTCTAATTTCAGTCCGGCAAACATCAGCGCCAGGCCAATCCCTACAGCCAGACCGGAGACCAGTGCCATGCCCAACCCATCCCGGGGAGCGTCGAGGGGCAGGCCGGTCAGCAGCAGAACCAGACCGGAGTAGAAGCTCAGCACCAGGGCGATCCAGAGATAGAGAACGGAGACGCCGGGCAGGTGGTGGTCCAGGAGACGCTTATCGATTACGCTGACCACGCCGAAAAGGGCCGCGCTGGCCAGCGCCAAAATTACCCACATGGATGGCGATCCTCAGGTAGAAGAGGGAATAGATAGATGAAGTGCAATTATGCTTGCATAGTCGGGCGGCTGCAAGCAAGTTGCTTGGCTCCCTGTTTTCGCGCTGCCTACCAGATTTGCCAGACTTGAATGACCCCTGGCTCCTCAGCTGCAAGAGGCTGGCTCATACCATGCTATAATCTGGCCCAATCTGTTACTTGTCCTTGACGGAAATACTAAACTCGGGAGTTCCAAATCCCCTTATATCCCCTTTGCAAAGGGGGACTGAGGGGGATTTACCCTAACGGTGGCTCCACCGACCGCGTTTAGCTTTAGATTCAGGGCCCAGCAACGGTACATCCCCGGTAGAACTCAGGCCCGGTACAACCCAGGAAGTTGAAGAAGAACAGGAGGTGCACCTTATGGGCAAGCTGGATGGCAAGGTGGCTTTAATCACGGGCTCTGGCCGAAACATCGGTCGAGCCACCGCCCTGAAATTAGCCGGCGAAGGGGCCAATGTGGTGGTCAACGCCCGCAGCAATCGGGAAGAGGCGGAAGCGGTGGCCGCGGAAGTCCGCCAATTGGGGGTCAAGGCTCTGCCCATCCTGGCCGACGTGGCGAATAAGGAGCAGGTCGACAGCATGGTGGCCATGGCCATGTCCGAGTTTGGCCGGGTGGACATCCTGATCAACAACGCGGCGATACGGCCTCACAAGCCCTTTCTCGAAGTTACCCTGGAGGACTGGGAAGAGGTAAGGGGGGTGGTGCTGGATGGCGCCTTCTACTGCACCCGGGCTGTCATCGGGTCTATGGTGGAAAACAACTACGGCCGCATCCTGTTCTTCACCGGTGGTGGGGCCTTTGCCGGTCCGGCCCAGCGGGCGCACGTCTCCGCGGCCAAGATGGGCCTGGTGGGAATGGCCCGGTCCCTGGCCTCAGAATTTGCGCCCAACAACATTCGCGTGAATGTGGTATCGCCGGGAAGCATCGACACCTCCAGAGCTCATCCGGAATGGTATCCCGGCAGCCACGTGCCTAATACCGACGGCATACCCCTGGGCCGCCAGGGCAGTCCCGATGAGATCGCCTCGGCGTGTCTTTTCCTGGTTAGTGATGATGGCGGTTTCGTTACCGGACAGACCCTGCACGTCAACGGCGGCGCCCAATTTCATTAGGCGGCCAGTCCGGGGGCGGACTCCCGGAATCGAGTCAGAGTTGAGGCGGCAAATTTGGGTGGCGGTCTTTCCTGGGACAATCTGGTATCGCCACCCTTATTGGTCGCGGTCTAGTCGCGGAATCGAAACTCTTTCAGGTCTTCGGATATTGCTAGCTTGGCCTCGGTGACTTCCTGAATATCTTCAGGAGTCCAGCCTGGGGCATGCTCCTTCAACTCAAAACCCTGAGGGGTCACCGCAAACAGCCCCAGATCAGTTGCAACCAGGGTCACCGCGCCCGGAGCGGTTATCGGCAACTGGCATCGCTTCAGCATCCGGGGCTTACCATCGCGAGTCGTATGCTCCATCGCGATGAACACTCGCTTGGCGCAGGCCGCCAAGTCCATCGCGCCGCCGATTCCGCCGCCCTTGCGGTTGGGAATGCGCCAGTTGGCGAAATCACCGTTTTCCGCCACCTCGTAGGCCCCCATAACCGTCACGTCGACCATTCCCTTGCGGATCAAGGCAAAGGAGTCGGCGTGGTGCACGATGGCCATTGCCGGCATCGCGGTAACGTTTTGGCCCCCGGCGTTAACCAGATGCTTGTCCTCCTGCCCTTCCGGAGCCAGCGGGCCGTAGCCAATGACCCCGTTTTCCGAGTGGAAGATGATCTCTTTGCTGGTGTCCACGTAGTTGGAGCACAGGGTGGGCATGCCCACACCCAGATTCACGATCCACTCGCTTTGAAACTCCATCGCCAGGCGGTCGCACATGGCTTGGCGCTCAAGTCTGGGTTTGTCGGCCATCTCTAACCTCCGGTTTCGCTGGGGTGATGTCGGGGTGCTGGGCCAAGGTCAATGGTTTGGGTCGGGGAATTCGGTCCGGTAATCTAGTCTGGGATACCGTCGGGGGGTATCTTCACCAGGCGGTCCACGTAAACGCCCGGAAGGTGTATCTGGTCCGCGTCCAACTCCCCCGGCTCTACGATGGCGTCCTCCACTTCCACCACAGTGATATTGGCGGCCATGGCCATGATGGGATTGAAGTTGCGCTGAGCGAGGCGGAACTGCAGGTTGCCAAAGGTGTCGGCCCTCCAGGCGCGAATGAAAGCGTAATCAGCGGGCAAGGGATACTCCAGCACGTAGGTCCGGCCATTTATTTCCCGATGCTCCTTGCCTTCTGCCAACTCGGTGCCAACGCTGCTGGGCGTGTAAAATCCGCCGATACCCGCGGCGGCGGCGCGCATTCGCTCGGCCAGGGTACCCTGGGGAACCAGCTCCGCCTCAATCTCGTCGTTGTTATACATTTGGACAAAGGGCGTGATTTGGGAAGGATGGGTCGGTGCGGTAAAGGCGCAAACCATCTTTCTCACCTGGCCGGCCTGGATCAGCGTACCGACGTCGACCTTATCGTCCATGGTGCCCGCGTTATTGGAAATGCATGACAGGTTCTTCGCGCCCTGCCGGTGCAGCGCGGCCAGCAGATTGCGGGGAACACCGACACCGCCAAAGCCAGGAGACATCAAAGTGATGCCGTCCGGTACGTCGGCCACCGCCGCATCGAAGTCGGGATAGACCTTGTTTTTCATTTAGCCCAGACTCCTCGGCAGAATATGGCCTACATACTACCCCAGTCGCAGGCTGGTGGCCAGTGGCGGGCGCCGATTGGCGGCCAAGACAGCTTGGCTGCCCGGCAATAATGTGGCTAGCTGAAACCTGGAGAGCGATTCACTGCTAGCAGTGCTGGGTTTCACTGTTCTGGAACTATATTGTCCCACCTTGTGGCTTGAACCCCTTGCTGCTTCCGCATAGGATAGGCCCTGGCTCATGGGGAGAATTTACCCAATCGGCTCAGGGACGGACTGCATTAGGCTTTCCCGCCAAAACCGACCCCAGGGGCAGCAGCCCCTCAATCGGCAGCCAACCAGAGCCAATAAAAAGACCCTCTGCTGAAACCCTGGCCGGAGCAAGCAGAGGGCCTTGAGGAACAACCGCACCTAGGAGGCGAGGCTGTATTTTCATTTTATGACCTCCCGTCCCATCCGGTCAATGGACCAGGTAGGCTAGTAAGCGGTAGGCCGGCCCTTCTTACCCGGGCCTTCCCAACACGCCTCCAGTTACTGCCCTATCCGCGGTATTGAATCCTCGTAAAAGTCCCCAGCTAGCTTCCGGCCATCAGCGCTCACCCTTGGGTAACTTGCTGATACTAAGGGGTTTCAGACCGGGAGCCCACGGCCGAAAGGAAAACCGGAGGTTGATTAGTTTTGCTTAAGAAGATTTTGGTGCTCATCCTAATTATTGCCACTGTTTTGCCGATACTCCTCGCTGAGTCGGATGCGCTGGAAGCGGCGCGTGGCCGGCCGTTACCCCCGCCTTTCGTGGCCAACCAGGTGCTGGTCAACTTCCAACCGGGAGTCTCGACGGCGGACATTGCTACATTTTATGCCAAGCATGGCCTGGTGGAGAAGGAGCGACTGGGCTTCGGCCCTGGGGATGCCCCCAGACTCAGACTGGTTCAGGTCAAACCTGGGAAAATGACGGACCACGACGGGTTCATCCGAACGCTGGAGGAGGACTCGCGGGTTGAGTACGCGGAGCTGAACTACACCC
>JADFQT010000175.1 GCA_022561675.1 Chloroflexota bacterium | reverse complement strand
GGTCCGGGAACCCCCTTTTTCCCATTTATCATTCTGCAGGAGGGCCCAGGCAAGCAGGGACCGACCTTAGGGCAGGAGGACGGCATTGGCCAAATTTCCGGCGGACGGCAGCAGCTATATCGAGGTTGATGACTCTGGGGGAACGCCCCGAAATCTTTCACCCTATGTGGATGAAATCGAGCTGCTCGGGCAGAAGGTGGGATTCCTGGACGTGACGGGCCTCAGCGATACCAGCCAGCGGGTCATCGCCGGCATCCAGCTAAGCCAGGATTTCATTCTGCGAGGGGCTTTCGACGACCAAACCATCACCGGACCGGACGCGGTGCTCACTGGAATCGTGGGGCAAATAGGAACCGTCAGCCTGGGTCCGGCGGGCAATAGTCCCGGCCAGCGCAAGATCAGCGGCGAGTTTCTCTGCCTGAGCTACCAGGTGATCAGCCGCATCAACCATCTGGTGAAGTTCGAAGCCCATTTCAAGCAAGACGACACCATATCATTGGGCAACTGGCCTTAGATCGGCAGCGTTCCGCCAGTCTAGATTTCTCAGACTGATGCCATGGTGAACCCCGCAGGGGTTGGTATGGCGGTCCATGTAGATCCCACCTTGGCTTTGCTATAGGGGAGATCAGAAAAACTAGAATCCTGTCACAGGAGAGGCATGGCTAACCCACACTGGAATATCTGGGTCGACTGGGATGCCGACGGCATCTGGGGAGCAGCCAACGAGGATGTTACCCCGGACCTGATGCATTTACACTGGGAATGGGGGCGGGAACTAACCCGGGATCGGGCCCGACCCGCGCTTTTAAGGTTGGACCTGCGTAATGACGACCACAAATATTCGCCGTCCAACTCTGCTTCCCCCCTTGCCGGGAATTTGAAAGCAGGGCGCCGGGTCTGGGCCCGGGTTGCCTATCCCTACGACGACTTCACCGGCGTGAACAGCACCGATTTGGCCGGGCGGACGCCCCCGGTCGACCAGGGGTTTACCTGGGTCAAGGAAAACTCTGGCGGCAACGGATTCGAAATTTTTGGAAACCAGGTGCGCGAGCTTACCGGTGGCGCCAGTGATGCCATCTACACCCTGGACCTGGGTGACGCCGACGCCTACATCGGTTTCAGGTATAACCGGGCGACCAACGGCGGCGGCGGAGCAGTACTGCGGTTTATCAGTACCTCGGACTACCTTCGGGTGCGATTCCTCAGCAGCAACACCGTGCTGGAAGATGTCACCGGCGGAACTCCCTCCAACATCCGCAGTGGCGATGCCCTTACCGTGGGGGTGAACTACTTTGTGGAAATTGAGATGCACGGCAGCTCGATACGACTGTTCGCCACCGACCTGGACGCCGGTACTGTGGAAAGAAGGGAAATTCTGGATGGGGCCGTGGCAGCCGGAAATACCGAGGCCACCAAACACGGGCTCTGGCACAACGGGAGCGCCAACACCGACCGCTGGGACGATTTCGGGGGCTGGCGCAGTTTCTTCTACGGTCTGGTAGATCGTATAGTTCCCCATCCGGGTCCGGGCGGCGAGTCCTGCGAGATCAGGGCATTCGATGAGCTGGACCGGTTGGACAATACCCTGGTATTCAATCTCCTAACCGGCCTCAACCTGCGGTCCGATACCATTGCCAACAATATCCTCACCTGGGCCAATTTTAGCTTCAACGATCGAGAGTTGGACCTGGGAAGAATCTTGATCGCCAAGGAGCCCCGAGCGGTTTGGAGAAGCACGGCCCGCACCGCGCTGAATCGTCTGCAGGACGAGGAGGACGGCTTTCTTTATATCGATGGACTGGGCTTCATTCGCCTGGAGGTCTCAAGCCACCGGAGTTCCGGCAGTCATGCCAGTTCTCGGGCCACCCTGCAAAGCAGTAAGGCCAGCAGCCCCTACATTTCGGAGCTGAGTTGGGATGATGGCAGCGACGGAGTGGAAAATGACGTGACCTTTCGCTACCACCTGGAGGATAACCAGAACCTGCAGGAAATCTGGAAGTTGCGGGATGTGCCGGGCATCCCGGCGGGAGCAACCCGGGATTTTCTGGCGGAAAGCACCGCCTTCGACGTGGTGGATAGCATACGGGTTCCTGTGGCTACCACCGACTACGCGGCCAATAGTCAGGCCGGCGGCGGGGGAGCCGACATGACCGGTGATCTCACTGTGACTCTTCCCCTCATTTCCAGCTACCAGGGTCGTGGAACGATAGTGCGGGTTACGAATAACCACGGGTCCGATACCGCGTTCATAACATTGCTGCGGCTCCGGGCCGATAACTCCTACAAGGACTTCGAGTCCACCATTTATCAGACCTCAGACAGTGCCAGCCAGAACGACCACGGCGCTCGCTCCCACCTGGTCGACTGCCGATACATCGATACCTACGACACCGCCAAAGACGTGGCCGACTCCAGGTTGGCCCGCAAAAAAGACGGCAAAACCAGGCTAACCCTGGTGCTGCCCAATGGAGACAAGAACAACCTGCTGCAGATGGTCCATCGGGTGCTTTCGGATCGAATCACGGTAGTCTACAGCGACATGGGCATCAACGAAGATTTTTTCATAGAACACATGGAGCTGGACGCGATAGCAAGTACCGGTGAGGTAACCGCCCGCTGGAAGGTAAAGGGGATTTAGCTTGGTTTCTACCCAGGACTTCGCCCATGGTGTTTGGCAATCGCTGGAGAACATTCGGGAGCGTTTGGCCGTGTTGGAAACGGAGGTGAGACACAGCCGTCGCGACCTTTTACGATTGGAAACCAGCCTCCACTCCCACGTGGGCGACCACCGGAGATACCCACCGGGCAATGGAGGCAATCCCGACGGCGTCAACGGCGCCATAATCAACATCCGCATCAGCCGGAAGGCCCTGGGCAGCGGTGGAGTCATCGGTGGCGGCCTGCTGGCGGCGTTAGCGGGCCTGGGAAGAATGCTGGAGTGGTGGTAGAGGGGTGAGGCAGGACGGACCCCTTCTCCTCTCCTAAGAACGCCCAAATCCAAATAATTTCCCCCTTCCTTGTCCGCTAGCTTTCGACCGGTTATCATAGGGGGCGGCAAATTCCCGCCATCCTTTATATACCCAGTTGGAGGTGCGCTTTGGACCAGGTTTATGACGTCATAGTAGTCGGCGCCGGCAACGCGGCCCTCAGCGCCGCCATCGCAGCCAAGGAAAACTGTGAATCAGTTGTGGTGGTGGAGAAGGCCCCGGAGTACTTTCGGGGCGGCAACACCTACTTCACCGGCGGGATCATCCGCTTCCCCTTCAGCGGCATCGAGGATATCAAGGCCCTGATCCCGGACATGTCGGAAACGGAGGAGAACTCCGTCGATGTAGGCAGCTATTCCGAGAGCCAGTATTACGACGACATGATGCGGGTCACCAACGGGCTTTCCGACCCGGAGCTGGCGCAGATCCTGGTCAGCCAGTCCTTCCCGACCATGAAGTGGCTGAGAGGGCATGGGGTGCGCTTCGTCCTATCCTTCGGCCGGCAGGCTTTCAAAGACGGCGATAAATACCGCTTCTGGGGCGGACTATTAGTCGAGGCCGTCGGCGCGGGCAAGGGTCTCTCCGATCAGCAGTTCGAGGTAGCCCAGCAGATGGGTATCAATGTCCGCTATTCTACGCAGGGAGTGAAACTGCTGCAGGACGACCGGGGTCGGGTATCGGGTCTCCAGGTCCTGGGACCAGAGGGCTTCGAGGATATTCATGGCCGGTCGGTTGTTCTGGCGGCCGGCGGCTTCGAAGCCAACGCCGAGATGCGCTGCCGGTACCTGGGGCCGGGCTGGGAAATGGTGAAGGTTCGCGGAATCCCCTACAATACCGGGGACGCCATCCGCATGGCGCTGGATATAGGTGCCCAATCCCACGGCCATTGGAGCAGCTGCCACGCCGTGGCCTGGGACATGAACGCTCCGGCCTTCGGCGACCGCACCATAACGGAGTTGTACCAGAAGCACTCCTATCCCTTTGGCCTCATCGTCAACCTCAACGGGGAGCGGTTCCTGGATGAAGGAGCCGACTTTCGCAACTACACCTACGTGACTTACGGACGGGCTCTCCTGACCCAGCCGCAGGGGTTGGCCTTCCAAATTTTCGATAATAAGGTCAGGCATTTGCTTCGGGACGAATACTGGATACCGCAGGCCACCATGTTCGAGGCCAACACCCTGGAAGATCTGGCCGCCCATCTCGACATCGACGTTGAGGGTCTGGTGAACACCGTCAAAGAGTACAACGCCGCGGTACAGACCGACGTGACCTATAATCCGACGATCAAGGACGGCCGCGGCACGGTGGGGCTGGCCGTAAACAAGACCAACTGGGCAGAGACCATCGACACTCCTCCCTACCTGGGTTGGGCCGTCACCACCGGCATCTCCTTCACCTTCGGCGGTGTCAAGATCAACACCCGGGGGCAGGTGGTAACCAACGCTCAGGACCCCATTCCAGGGCTCTACGCCGCTGGGGAGATGGTGGGAGGGTTGTTCTACTACAACTACCCAGGAGGCTCGGGCCTGTCCGCGGGGATGGTGTTTGGCCGCCTCTCCGGCATCAGCGCCGCCCAGGACGCCATGCTTCTGAAAGACGTTTAAGCAGCCGGGCCCGCGCCGCCCAGCCCCCAAAGGGCCGCACTTGCCAGCCATAGGAATTCCAGGTAGACTGGGCGGGTTCCTTTGCTTGTGGTGTGGGCTGAGTAGGAGCCGAAATCCGGCTAACGGCGCAAGGGATCACCGGGACTACCCTTCCCTTAAACCATAGGGTGTCAACACACCGTCTAACTTTTGCAGAGGAGGACTAAGAAAGCCAAGCCATGTTTGATAGAATTTCTCTTGATAAATTGTTTGATCAGCTGCGGGACGACTACGAGTTGGAGCAGGATTGGGAGGACATCCAGCGTGATGCCCATCTGGCAGTGGCACGTCATGATGCGGGCATGCCTTTGGGCGAAATCGATTCTCGGGTCGAAGTCTTGGTGAAACAATACAGCCCAGATTAACCAGTCCAAGATAGAAGCTCCCGACCCTCAGGTCATTCCCTGAGCCTAATATGGCCCTTTCCGGAACCTTTTTAGGAACATCCGGAAGGGCCATTGCTTTGCACTTCACCCCCCTACGAGTCTGATTCCCCTCCTCCAGCCAGGGTCCATGCCGAGCCTACACCGGTTTCCCTACTGATGGCATCGGCTAATTCCACAGACTAATCCAATCGGCTAATTTTTCGCCGGCGTCAAAACCCTCTCCGCAATCCCCCCTGATCCCGCCGATAAGGCAGGCAGCGACACCCGCATCTGACTGGCCCGCATTGACACCTCCGGTGCGCGAAGCATAGCGTGAATTAGGTCAGGGACGGACCCGTTGAATAGCGGCCCGTCTCTCATTTATTTCCGCCCACCACTTATATTCGGAGGTGATTCCGCTTGCGCTGCCGTCGTTGCGATTCCACCAGGTTAATTCGCTTGGACAAAAAATACTCCCGGGACAACGATGTCTTCCGTTGCCAGGAGTGCGGCTTCCTATTCAGCCCATCCACCCCAGCCGGGGCAATCCAGCAGCAGGTCCCGTCGCTAAAACCTCAAGAGCCC
>JADFQT010000174.1 GCA_022561675.1 Chloroflexota bacterium | reverse complement strand
TGGATTGCAGATACGCCGCCGCTCGCCGCCCACTTTGGTCCAACAGGACTCGTATCCAAAGGGGATGGTTCCCAGGTGTAGACCTTTATCTACTCGTCCGGTGATCCCCTTTTCAACGTGAACCGCAAGCATGTCCGAGTAAAACTCACTGTTGTTGCCAACGGTACGACCCATATATTTGCCCATCGGGGTTGACCAATCAATGGGCTCCGTGATTGAGACGAGTTTCACCTGGTTTTTGTCAAGAATGGCCAGCGACTCTAATAACACCATCTGGTTACGGGCCCACCGATCCAGTGTGTGAACCACCACCACATCAAACTCGCCTCTGGCGGCATCTTCCAGAAGTTGCTTGAACACTGGCCTTTTCCGGATAGTGTCCACGTGGGCCGACTTTCCTTCCTCCCGGTAGACCTTGCCCGTGGTCCAGTCGTCCTGGGCCTGGCAGTAGGTGTAGAATGCCCTCTCCTGAGCATGCATGGAATTCCCATCAAGCTGCGATTCCGAGGAGACTCTTATGTAGGCCACAGCTATCAACTTTAACTACTCGATCCCTTCCTGTTCAGCCTGCGGGTGGCAACCGCCATCGCTACTTCGGCCAGAGTGGTTATGAAGTGGTTGATGTCGATTTCATCCAGCTCCTCCCGCTCTTCCGTCGGGTCCGGTGTGGCGCCACAGTGTATAGGCTTCCCTATACTTGTCAACGCTTTGCGCTCAATGCGTTTTTGATCCGGCTCGGCCATTAATCGGCTTTCCCCGAGGCCTGAGCGTCCAGGAGCCTCTTCAAAGTGGCATACCCGATGCCCAGTTCTTTGGCAGCCTGGCGGCGGGAGATATCACCGCCGTTAAGGCGCTCCAAAATATCTCCAAAACGTTTGTTGAAGCCTCTCCGGTCAGTTACCCTGGGACGGCCGATTTGACGGCCCTGACGCCGTGCCCGGTCCATTCCTGCCTTGACCCTTTCCCGGATCAACTCCAGCTCAAACTCGGCCAGGGCTGCCAGGAGGTTTAGTAGCAACCGCCCCAGAGCAGTGGAGGTGTCAAACTGCTCTCTCAGACTCTTGAAACTGACCCCTACCATCTCCCAGGCGGCCAGGGTGTCGTGCATGTGTTTGACGCTCCTGAAAGCCCGGTCCAGCTTGAAGACCAGGACGACCGTGAACTTGCGCTTGGCTGCGTCATCCAGCAACTGCCGCCACTGAACCCGGTGGGCCAGATCGTTGGCCGGAGCCCGGTCCACGTATTCCCGGTAGACCTGCCAGCCCTGAGCCAGGCAGAAGTCCCGCAGGGGCATCAGCTGGGTCTCCGGGTCCTGCACTTTATCGGAACTGGAAACCCGGGCGTAGATGGCGACCCTCATCACCCGTTAGGCCTCTCCAAAATTCTTTTGGAGGGGTTGTCCGGCGTAGGATTGTCGTCTACGCCAGCCCTGCCCTCTGGCGATGGTGTAAAGCCTTCCAGGGAGTCCAACACTCTGCGGACGAAGGCCTGGTCGTTAATGAAGACCCGGAAGTCCCGGGGGTCCCTGGGACAGGCCAGGGACAGGGACACCTTCCCTTTTTTACTTATGCTGGTTTTCGCCTTCAGACCTACTCCGCAAACTGGGCAGCGGATAGTGGGTACGTCGCTCATGGCCGTTCCTCCTCTCCTATAGGTGAGTCTATAGAGGGCTTTTGGTCCAGGTACTGCAGGCACAGGTGATGCAGGGCGGCCCCCCGCTGGTTGGGACTCTGGTCATTAACTGCAACTAGCGGTTTTAGTCGCCGCAAGACTTCCTCGACAACTTCCAGTTGAGCATCGGTCAGTTGGAAGGTCAGATGCCGCAGCCGAGCCTTTTGGGTCTGTTCCCATAGCTTCAGGGCCTGGGCGATGGACTGCTCGCTGATGGCGGTCAGGGCCTGCAGCGACGCCGCCGTTTCTGGCAGCAGTGCCAGCACTTCCTCTGGGGATTTGTCCTCCAGGATTTCCCGCATCACTTGGGCCCTAAGCCCCAGATTGTCGCTACCGGCGACGTGGTTCAATGCCTGGCCCAGCAACCTGGCTTCCGAGTCGTCGGCTTCCACCACCACACATGGCGCGGTGGTTATACCCAGCTCTCTGAGGATGCTCAACCGCTGAGCGCCCCCAATGGTTTCGTACCGGTTTTCGCCGATATTTCTCACTACCAGCGGCACCACCAGGTCGAACCTCTGGACTGAGTGCCGGAGATGGCTCAGCATGTCCAGGTCCATCTCGTTGGGATTCCACTGGGCGGCAATTATTGAATCCATGGGAAGGTCTACTATTTCCATCACCTGTCTCCTTGCTTTGGATATGGGATTACCGAACGGGTCAGCCTGTCCCGCCAGGATGGGTCGATCAGAGCGACATAGGTATGCTTGGGTAACTGCTCTACCAGTTCAACTTCCACCCCGTATGACGCGAAGTGCTTGCGGCTGTGGGTGCCGTACCGGTGGCTCAGGCTCCGGCTATGGTGAATACTGCCATCGGGGAGCTGGTACAACGGCATCGCCGTGCTCTCACCCAGGTAGAGAAACCCGGCGGCCCGGTAGATCGTTCCGGTGTGACCCGCTGTCGGGTCGCTGTAAGCCACCAATGCCTTCACGGTGCTCTGCTCCCGTCTCAGCATCCTCAGGATGTATCCCAGGGTGCGGCTTTCGGAGTTGCGGCCCAGCCGGTCGTCGAGCCACAGCCTGGCCAGGCAGATGACCTCCTGCCTTTTGGCCTCTTGGAACAGCCGGTGCAGGTTGGTCGGACCGACTCCCAGGACGGCCACTCCCAACAGCAGATTACCTACGAAGATTCCGAAGTTGAGCAACGCGCCGCCGGGGTAGCTGCCCAGGTAATGCCTGACTTCACACACCTGCCTGGCTACTCTTACCGAAACTGGCTTCACCGTCAGTTCCTTCGCTGCAAACCGGGGAACTTGGAGCGCCGCGCTGGGGCTCGAACCCGCTCCTGCCTCCTGGGGGGAGGCTGTGCTTCCGGTTACACCAGCGGCGCTCATGATTGCTCCTGCCTGTATCCCTGGTTCAGTCGGATTTCCTCGCCGTCCAAATGGCTTACCCTTTCGCCCGCCATCGCCGCGGTTGATCCTTGGGGGATGCCCGGAAACTCGGGAATCCAGACAGTTCGAGCCCAACTTCCCTGGCCTGAGATAGTCCAGCTTCCCGCTGAAACAAATGCCGTTTCGTGCGCCATGCACCCCTCCAAACAACTGAAAAGCTCGGTAGTCATTTCACTACCGAGCTTATCGCCATTTTGGGGGAGGTTAATACTCAGGGGTTAGAGGAGCCTTTTCCACCGCTGAACCACTGACCCTTTTCTGGGATGTCCCGCCGCAATTTCTGCTCGGAGGATTCGATTCGCTTCCCTAATCTGCTGCTCAATCCACCTTTTTGGTGAATCCCCATTGGCTATGCGGTCCTCATTTGACTCGAGGATCTTAGTAATACAGGGAATAGTTTTGCCATGGACCTTGTTCAACGCCCAAAGATGGATCCGCTGCCTCAAGCGCTGGAAGGGTTCCGCACCAGAAAAGTAATGGCGGCGCAGGGGAGCCACCTTCTTCTCCATTCGACCGCGAATTCGTCCAGGAGTTTCTTTGGCAAGACCGGCGGGACTTAGTTCGGTCAGAGGTCCTAGAATGCCTAGTTCCAAACAGTCTTTAAATGGTCCTGAGGTGTCGCCGAAAATGGCCTCATCCATGCGCCATCCGAATACTTCCATATCCCAGGCGGTTATTGCCTCGGTCAGGCCGGGCACTCCCAGAGGAGCTACCAAGTATTCCAGGGTCGTGCGGTAGGACACGGAACCGTGCCAATCAATCTGCTCTCCCAGCTCCTGGCTTACCTCGGTGGCGCTGGCGGCAAGATAATCTACCAGTATGCCCGCCTCTTCTATTGCCTCTTCACTGTGCAGCCGCCAGGCCTCGCTCCCCGCGGCCATGGCGATGAATGCCCCACGGCCTTCTGGAGACGTTCGGGTCATACGGTCGGCAAAGTCCGTTGGGATGGCCTGCATCGCTCTAGACTGTCGCTGTAATGCTGGCCACCACAGGGCGACAAACTCCTTGATTTGGAATAACTCCCAGACCAGGAAGACCATGCCTATAAGGTGGTCGATTTCCGCAATATCCTGGGGTTCCAACGGATTGACCTTGGTGCTTACCATATGCACAACTCCATGATGGCTGGCAGGGTGGACCGGTGGCTCAGCGCTAATTTCGTTCTTGGATGGGCAGTCGCCGGTCAACTCGCTTTTAGTTCACCTTGCTGTTTCCAGTTTAACAATGAGGGCATCAACTTAACTTAGATCTAGACAGCGAGCTAAACGGGGTTTGCCCATGTCGGTCGAGCTACGGGAGGGTCCCAAGGACGGACGAGGGAGAGACTTGCTTGGTCCATCTTGGCACGGCACCAGGCGGATAGACCTCCAACCTTCCATTCAAATCCAATTTCAGGAGTTTTTCGATCTGTATGGGTACCCCTTGATGTAGTTGGCAACAGTAGCCTTGCTGACCCCTAGCCGTTGGGCGATCTGGCTGTAGGATAGATCCTGGTCCCGCAGTTTCCGGGCCATCTGAGCCCTCTCTTCGGGGGTCAGGCTCTTGGCGGTCCTGGAAGCCGCAGCAGCAGCTTGTTGTCCCGCATAGAGCTTGCTCAAGGAGGGCTTCCAAAAGCTGGCTAGTTGTCCTTCCAACAGCCCCAGAAAGCCGGCGTCGGGCGAGTACACGTAAGACCATTTTTGCTTGCCCTCCGATATACCGTTGAACGCCTTCGCCGCCTCCGTAACCAACTTCTTCAATTCCGGACGTTCGAACTCGGGTTGGAGCATCCCCGGCTCCTTGAAGACAACCACGCTGGCGGCGCTGGCGATGTTCTTGTCCAGCTGCCGGGCTTCTTGGGTCACGAAAATCAGGACCTGCTCCCTCTGTCGGGACAGGTTCAGGGTCTGAGACATGGCCTTGCTTTCCTCGGTCATGCTTTCCCGGGCATGGTAGGCCAGGTAGGCCTCATCGATAATCGCGATGGTCTTGTTGGGTAACTCTTCCAGGGTAGGGGCCATGCCGATCCAGTCGGGCAACAGCTGTCTGGCCGTCGCCGGGGCTCCAACCACGTATGGGGACAGCCGGTAGCGGAAAAGTTCCAGCAGCCGGTAGGCCAGTACCGACTTGCCCCCGTCCCGTTTGCCCAGGACCAGCACCACCGCCGGAGGGATGATCACCTCCCGCCAACGGGCGTCGGTCTCCACCTCTGGAAGGGGCGCCACCACGCTGGGGATCCCCACGGCGGAAGGTTGGTAGTCGGGGAAGTGTTTCCGCATGGCCTCTTCGAGCCACTGAGGAGAGGGAGGCATAGGAGCGGGCTCAGGTTCCAACTCCGGAACGGGAGGGAGAGCAAGCTGTTGTCGCTGTTGCCCTAAGGCTATCGCCACCTGCTCCACGGTCATTAATGTCGCTTCCAGTATTTCAATTGCTTTCCGCTGCCGCTCCGGACCCAGGGAGTTCCAGGTAGCAACGGCGGCCAGACCGCCCAGGATGATTTTGCCCCAGGGATTATCCATGATCACGCTCCTTACTTTTTCTCAGAGTAGGAGCAGGGTAGGGAGTAGGGGGCTAAAGTTCAACCCCGTTCAACGCTAGCCAGAGTTGAACGTTGAACGGGTCAACC
>JADFQT010000173.1 GCA_022561675.1 Chloroflexota bacterium | reverse complement strand
CTCCGCTCTGGCTCCAACCTGGTCGCCCTGCTCGACCTTCACCAGCGACACGATGCCAGCAAAAGGCGCCCGTAGCGTGGAATCCGCCAACCTCCCGGCGGCGTCCTCCAACGCCTGGCGTGCGGTGGCGACCTCCGCTGCCGCCAGGGCTACATCCAGAGGGTCCGGCCCCGCCAGCAGCTCTCCCAGGTCCTCCTCGGCTTCCGCCAGGGCGGCTTGAGCTACCGTCAGCCGGCTCTCTCTCAAAACGACTTCCAATGAATCGGCCCCCAGAAGGAGCTCCTTCAGGTCCTCCTCAGCCTGATCCGCCGCGGCTTGAGCCAAAGCTACCTGGGCCTGCAACAAGGAGGTCTCCAGGGGATCTACTTCCACCTGTTGACTGGAGAGGGATTTTTCCACCACCGAAAGATCGGCCCGAGCCAGCTGCACCGCCGCCTCCAACTCCTGCCGTTCCAAGGGGTCCGGTCCCGACTCCAGGCGTTCCAGCTCATCTTTTGCAGAATTCAGACTGGCCTCAGCCAGCGCCAAGTCGGCTTCCAGCTGCTCCACTACCACCACGTTTTCTTGTGCTTTGTCGAAGGTGTCTTGGTGCAGCTGCACAAACTCTCTCCACTGTCTGATATGACTCTGAAATCCACCGGTTTCCGCTTCGGCCTCCAGCAGATCAGCCAGCTTGCGCTTGGCGTTATCCAGGTTTTCCAGCGCCTCGTCCTTGTCACTACGATATTGATTCACCAGCGGGTTACGTTCTTCGTAGACCTCCAGTGCGGTGCCCGCCTCCTCCAGGATTACTTCCCAGCCGGCCCTGGATTGAATGGCCTCGGCCAGCAGCTGGGCATGGCGAACCTCAAAATCGGCCAACTCCCGCCTGGCGTTCTCCAACTCCGCTTCCGCCGCTGCCTTGAGTTGCACCGCCCCGGCGTATCTCAAGCCGTTGTCCGGGCTCAACTCGGCGAGACTATCTCTGGCGTCCCTCAGGGCTACCTGCGCCCCGGCCAGGAGCTCCTCCTGAGCCTGGATTTGCTCGGCGGTATAGGGCTCCTCGGCATCCTCCAGAGCCTCTTGGGCTTCCTGAACCTGAAAATCGGCGTCCGCCACGGCCTCTCGCAGCTGGGCCAGCTCCAGAGGGGTGTGCCCCTGCCGCGTTTCCTCCAGCAGCTCCTCCGCCGCCTGCAGGTCAACCCTGGCTTGAGCCACCTCTTGCTGCAGGGATGAAACCGTCAAGGGGTCCAGCCTGGCCAGCACCTCTCCCTGAGGAACCCGCTGTCCCTCTTCCGCCAGAAGCTCGCTTACGATTCCTTCAGTCCCAAAGCTCAGGGCTTCCTTCTCCGGGAAGACCAGACTCCCGTTGGTTGAAACCTGATTGACCAGGTCGCCATAAGCGACCTTGAACAGCTGCTGATTCTCTCCCAATGCCTCATCGCCGGCGCTGGTCGATTTGGCGTAGACGGTGTAGGCAGCGCCGCCGGCCACCAGCAGAACACCGACCAGCAGGCCCATTTGCCAGACTTTCAGGCTCCTGATACGGTTCATGGATGCTGCCATGGCTCTACCCTCTCCCCTGCGCCGCATCCCAGGATCCTGTCCTAACCCTGGAATTCAAAGGCTATAGCGGCATTTCGAATGATTAAGATTAAGTGGTGCCTCTGATTGTTGGGTTATAACAGAATTTTATATAGAAAGTGTGAAGATTGCATCTAGCTGCCTGGCTGTTCTACGGCAGTCTGGCGCAACACGACGGCAAATGCCGGGGAGTTAGCGGAGGAGTTGAGCGGAGGCCAGCCAGCTGATAAGTTGACAGCATACCTCAAGGGAGAGATGATAAACGGCGATTTTCGGTTGGAGGTGCCCCTTTGAAGGCCGCTGTTTTGTACGAGACCAAACAACCGCTGGTTTTGGAGGATGTGGATCTGGACGAACCCAAGGCCGGCGAGGTGCTGGTGAAAGTTGGCGCGGCGGGTATCTGCCGCAGTGACCGCCACTTTATGCACGGCGACGCCCGAATCAATCTGCCTGCCATACTGGGCCATGAGGGCGCGGGAACCGTGGAGCGGGTGGGGCCGGGAGTAACCCTGACCAAACCGGGCGACCAGGTCATCCTCTCCTTCGTACCGGCCTGCGGACGCTGCAAATCGTGCCTGGCGGGCTACTCCAACCTGTGTGACCTGCACATGGCCACCGGGCCTTTCATGTTGGACGGGACCTGCCGGCTCCACAAAAACGGGCAGGACATCCACCACATGGGCAAGGTCGCCTGTTTTGCCGAGTACGCCGTCGTGCCCGAGACCGGCTGCATCCCCGTCTCGGCCGACGTACCTATGGATATAGCGGCGATGATCGGCTGTTGTGTGCCCACCGGCGTGGGCGCCGCCGTCTACAGCGCGCAGGTCCAGCCCGGCAGCACCGTGGCGGTGGTGGGCTGCGGCGGGGTCGGTCTCAACGTCATCATGGGCGCCAAGCTGCTTAATGCCGCCAAGATCATTGCGGTGGATATTCGGGAAAGCCAGCTGGAATTCGCGATGAAGTTCGGAGCCACCCATTCGGTAAACGCCTCCGACCGGGACCCGGTCGCCCAGGTGAAGGAGCTGACCGGCGGCCTGGGGGCGGACTACACCTTCGAGGTGTTCGGGTCGGCCGAGACCATCAAAGCCGCCTACGACATGTCGGCTAAAAGGGGCACGGTGACGGTGGTGGGCATCGCCCCCATGGACACCGAGGCATCGTTCAACGCGGTGGACCTGGTCCGCAACGAAAAGACGATCCGCGGCACCTACTACGGGTCGGCCCGCTCCCGCAACGACATGCCGGCAATGGTGGAGCTCTACCTCTCCGGCAAGCTGAACCTGGACGACCTGGTGGTGCGTCACTACGGCTTGGATCAGATTAACCAGGCCTACGATGACATGGACCAGGGCGAAGTGGGCCGGGGCGCGATTGTTTTTGACTAGGGCTCCGGCTAATTCGCCCCCGGCTAATTCGACCGGTAACGGCTGCCGGTGGCCATGAAGCCCGGCGAGAATACCGAAGCCGTCCGGGTGCTGGCGCCGCCGCCACTGATTTACCTGGCCTTTTTAGCCGCCGGATTGGCCCTGCACTTCCTCTGGGTCAAGCTGCCCTTTTTCCCTCAGGCGTGGACCGGGCACGCCGCCGGCTGGCCGGTGATGGTGGTCGCAGTCGGGTTGATGAACTGGGGAGGTCTGGCCATGCGCCGCTCCGGAGAGCACCCGGACCACGGGAAGCCCACCAAGGCCCTGGTGACCAGCGGCCCCTTCTCCTTCAGCCGTAACCCGCTGTACATCTCGCTTACCCTGGCCTATATCGGGCTGAGCCTGGTCTTAAACAGCTATTGGCCGCTGCCGCTCCTGCCCCTGGTGCTGGTAATAATGAACTACGGGGTTATCCGGCGGGAGGAGGCCTACCTGGAAGAGTTGCTCGGACCGGACTATCGGGATTACAAGGCCAAGGTGCGCCGGTGGCTGTAACGGCCCCACCACTGATGTGAGAGGGGTATGAAATGGGCCGCAGCATGATTCCGGTAGAGGTAAAGCTGGTAGAAACCGAGGCGGAGATGGAAGCCGCGCTGGCCGTGCGGATGCGCGTCTTCGTCGCGGAGCAATCCGTTCCAGCAGAGGAGGAGCTGGACGATGAAGACGCCACGGCCACTCACGTCATTGCCCGGCACGACGGGTTGGTTATCGGCACCGGCAGGCTGCTGATTCGAGAGGAAGGGACCTGTCAAATCGGACGCATGGCGGTGGACCAGCCCTGGCGCCGCCGGGGAGTGGGCGGCCAGCTGCTGCTGTATCTAGAGAAGGAGGCCCGCTCCCAGGGAATGAGCCAAGCCATGCTGCATGCCCAGGAATACGTCAAGGGCTTCTACGCCGCCCACGGTTATCTGGAGCGCGGCGAGGTATTCCTGGAAGCCGGCATCCCCCATATCGAAATGCGAAAAGAGATCAGTTAGGGACGGTCTACTTCGACCGTGTCTACTCTGTCTGCCGTCTTAAACTGGCGCGTCAAAACCCCCTTCTACTACGGCTGGTTGGTCCTGGGGGTGGTGGCCTCCGGGTCCTTCGTAGCCACAAGCATCGCCGGGGTAGTACTGGGCGGTATCCAGTTTTTCATCTTTGAGGAGACTGGCTGGAGTCGCAGCAGCATCGGTCTGGCCGCCGCCGCCGGCGTCTGGTGCTCCGGCGTGGTGGCTCCCTTCGCGGGACGTCTAACCGACCGTTACGGGCCGCGGAGCCTGATGCCTTGCGGCACTATCTTTCTAGGGCTCGCCCTGTTGGGACTGGGGTGGTTCCACTCCCTCTGGTACTTTTACGTCGCAACCATCTCGGCACGAGCGGTTAGCCAGCCGCTGCTCATCGGAGTGGTACCCCGTACCGTGGCGGTGAACTTTTTTCGGCGGAGGCGAAACACTGCCCTGGCGCTAACGGGCATGTTCCGGCCAATCAGCGGCGCCATCATCATACAGATCATATCTATCTTCGCGTTGACCTTCGGATGGCGCACCGCCTTTAGCTACCTGGGTCTCCTGAGCCTGGCGCTGACCGTCCCGATGCTGTTGGTCATACGGCGGGGGCCCGAAGACATTGGACTGCTGCCCGACGGAGTCTTGCCCAACCAAACCACGGCGCCTTCCCAGGCCGGCAGCACCTCCAGAACGAGCCAGCCTGCGGCTAATCCATCGGGGAATCCCAGAGTCCACCCAACAGTTCGGCGACCCACCGCCAGCTCCGAGCCCGGAGAAATTAATAGAGAGGTCAGCTGGACAGCCCGGTCCGCGTTGCGGACCAGGGCGTTCTGGCTGGTGGCCCTAACCACGATGCTGAGTGTCACCGGCAGCTCCACCATAGGATTCAGCATGGTGCCCTATCTTCACGAAGAGGCGAATATCTCGGCGGCGGCAGCGGTGGGGGTGCTCAGCCTCAGTACCTTCCTCTCCCTGGCCAACCTGGGCTGGGCCTATCTGGCGGATAAAACCACTCCCCGCTGGTCGATGGTGATAGCATTGACTGCCGCCGGAGGAGTCGTGCTGTTTCTGTTTCTGGTGGGGTCAATCGTTTCAGCCTACGCCTTCGGGTTGCTGTGGGGGCTGGTTCACAGCTCGTTGGAGGTCATCGTCTATATGGTCCTGGCCCAATATTTCGGCCGGGAATCCTACGGCGCCATAGCCGGAGCGCTGCGACCTTTCGAGGCGGGAGGACTGGGGTTGGGACAGGTGCTGGGGCCGGTAATTTACGACTTATTCGGCAGCTACAGCAGCATGATCGCCATTGCGGCGGCCCTTCATTTTGCCGCAGCCGTACTCATTTTTTTGGCTCGCCCCCCGGGCGCTGGGACTGGCGTGGAGGCCTGAAGCTACTTGCCCAGGAACTTTAGACCCCTCGCGGAGTTTATCCTGAGCAACGTCGAAGGGCTCGGGGTGACATTTCGAGATAATTAGTTACTCCCAAATGGCTGTGACCCGGTAGGCTAACTGGGTCTGGGATTCCAAGACATCGACTATGTTGGCCGGTTTGTCCCCGATAATGCCCAGCGTGATGATCCAGTTTAATATCTCGTGGTCCCCGGACTCCTGCAACTCTTCCGGCGTTAGCTCAGACAACTTTACTCCCTGACCGCTACGCACCCACTCCAAATTCCGCCGGTCGGTCTCCACATCGATTTGCCGGCACTGGAACCTATGGGCCAGGAAGCTGTGAGACCAGCTGGATGACGCCA
>JADFQT010000172.1 GCA_022561675.1 Chloroflexota bacterium | reverse complement strand
GGCGTTCCGCAGCATGTGGTATTCTTTGTCGGTCAGCGTCTGGCTGGGAGCCACCACTATGCTGTCGCCGGTGTGGGCGCCCATGGGGTCCAGGTTTTCCATGTTGCAAACGGTGATGCAGTTATCCGCTCCGTCCCGGATAACCTCGTACTCGATTTCCTTCCAGCCCACCAGCGACCGCTCCAGCAGCACCTGAGATATGGGGCTGGCAGCCAGGCCGCTCCGGATTATCTCCTCGAACTTCTCCCAAGTGTTGGCAATTCCCCCGCCGCTGCCTCCCAAGGTGTAGGCCGGGCGTATCACCAGAGGCAAACCCATCTCCCGGCCCAGGCTGCGCGCTTCCTCTATAGACCCTACCGTGATATTGGGGGGCTCGGGTTCATCGATGTCGTGGAGGAACTGGCGGAAGAAATCCCGATCCTCCGATTTGCGGATGGTTTCCAGGGGTGTACCGAGGAGCCGAACGTCATATTTGTCCAGCACCCCGGCGTCAGCCAGCGCCACGGCCAAATTGAGTCCCGTCTGGCCCCCCAGCGTAGGCAGCAAGCCGTCGGGCCGCTCCCGCTGAATAATGCGTTCCAGCACCTCAACGGTGAGCGGCTCAATATAGACCAGATCGGCTATGTCCCCATCGGTCATGATGGTGGCCGGGTTGGAGTTGACCAGCACCGTGGTCACCCCCTCTTCCCGGAGGGCCTTGCAGGCCTGAGTGCCCGCGTAGTCGAACTCTGCCGCCTGGCCGATAACGATGGGTCCGGAGCCAATTACCAGGACCTTGCCCGGCTTGCTTGACGGGTCTGCCAACTTTAGCCCCTTATTTATCGGCGACGGGCGGCGACGGTCTCGCAACCCGGCCTATCTAAATTTTCCGGCAGCTATATTTGCGGTAAAAGTCCCGGGAGCTGGATCAGCTCCTTGTTGTGCAGGGTGTTAAGCATCTGGTAGATGAAGGAGCCAAAGTATTGCCCGTCCCAGTCGAACTTGCTCATACCGGGAAAGTCCTGTTCCGCCCGGGGCGGGATTCGGAAATTAACCAGATCTTGATCCAACTTTTCCAGCTCGATGCAACCCACCGGCTCCTCGAACACCTGGTTGGTTTCCAGGTGGACCAGCTTTACCGATAGATCCCAATTGCTGCCCAACGTGGCCCGATTGACCGTGCCCAGCTGATAGCTGTATTCCTCGCAGGTGAAGGTAGGCACCAAACCATCGAGCATCGTGATGAATTCCGACATCTCGATGGGAAGTTCCATCTCGACCCCTTGCTCCAGCAGTACCATAGAAAAAGAAGACATGTATAAGACCTCCAAGTAGTACCGGGTTTAACCAGAGTAAAAAGCTTAGTTTATTGAATTTTGCCTTGCCGTTATTCTGCTCTGCTTCTTCTTAACCTCCTTTAGTAACGATCTCAAAATGTCACCCCGAGCGAAGCGAGGGGTCTAAAGTCCCTGGGCTCATGGTCCTGACACCATTGGCTTTGGTGTAATCACCTTACTTACTCCTGGGATTTACGGGGCCAGGATTTAGAGTCCTCAGTCGCTTCGCTCCTTCGGAATGACATGGGTCGTTTTGAGATAGATTCTCAACCTCCTTCAGGGACTGGCTTGGGCCACCAGGTTCAGGAAATGATCAAATAAATACTCGCTGTCCTGGGGCCCAGGGGATGCCTCTGAATGGTATTGAATAGTAAATAACGGGAGGTCCTGATGCCTCAGCCCCTCAACCGTTCCGTCATTTAAATTAACGTGAGAAACCTCCAAGCCGGAGGGAAGGCTGTCCGGGTCAACCGCGTAACCGTGATTCTGGGAAGTGATGTAAACCCTTCCGGTCTCCAGATCCTTGACCGGGTGGTTGGCCCCCCGATGGCCAAACTTCAGCTTGAAGGTATCCGCTCCCAGGGCCCGGGCTACAAGCTGATGCCCCAGGCATATTCCCATCATGGGTACCCGCCCTATCAAGCTGCGAACGTTGTCGACGATATAATCCAGCAGCTGCGGGTCTCCCGGCCCGGGGGAAAGCAGAATGCCGGAGGGATTTAGCGCCAGCATCTCTTCAGCGGAGGTGGCGGCCGGCAGCACAATGACCTGGCAGCCCCGCCGGCGCAGGTGGCGCAGAATATTGTATTTCAGGCCCGAGTCGGTGACCAATATTCGGTAAGCCGGGGCATCCGATTCCAGAGCTGGGGTCTCCCAGTCGTAGCGTTGCTGGGTTGTCACTCGGGAAACCAGGTCCAGGTCGTCATACTTGGGTGATTCGGCCAGCTTAAACAGGGCCTTCTCTGGTTCCTCCGCGGTTATCATGCCCATCATGACACCGGTGTTCCTGAGGCGGCGGGTGATGGCCCGGGTGTCCACCCCGCTAATGCCCGGAATGCCCTGAGATTGCAAAAACTCGTGCAGCGTGCTCTCGCTATCGGCATGGCTGGGCTGATCGCAGTGCTCCCGCACGATCAAGCCCGCGACCCGAATGCAGCTGGATTCCATATCCTGCTGGTTTATCCCGTAGTTTCCCACCAGGGGATAGGTAAGGTTAACCAGCTGTCCGGCGTAGGACGGGTCGGTAAGTACCTCTTGGTAGCCGGTCATGCTGGTGTTGAAGACTACCTCGCCGCCGGCGGGAGTCTCCGCACCAAAAGCCTCGCCTGGGAAGACAGCGCCATCCTCCAGCACCAGATACACCCGGCTGGCCAAATTAGCCTACCCTTCCTGAAATCGGATCGTCCTGGAAGACCACCTGCCCCTCTACCAGGGTGGCAACCACTCGTCCTTTCAGCGTGGTTCCCTCCAATGGGGTGTTTTTCCCCTTGGAAGCGAACTCTCCGGGGTCTACCACCCACTCCTTATTCGGATCGAAAATCACCAGATCGGCCGGGGTGCCGGCCCGCAGGGTAGCCAGGTCTTGAAAATCCGGACCCAACACCCGGGCCGGTCCGGCGGTCAATCGTTCTACCAGGGTGCTCAGTCCAAGCCTATCCTCATGCACCAGCTGCATCAGAGAGCCCAACGCCGTCTCCAGGACGCTGATGCCAAAGCTGGCGTCCTGATAGGTGACCTGCTTGCTGGCCAGGTCGTGAGGAGCATGGTCGGTAGCGATGCAGGCGATAACCCCGTCGGCCAGTCCCTCGAGTAATGCTTCCACATCTACATCGGCTCGAAGCGGCGGATAGACCTTGGTGGAGGTATCATAGCTGAAGGGTCCAGCGGCCTCCACGTCAGCCCCCTTGCCTCCCAGCACCCACCTGTCGGTAATAGAGAGATGATGCGGGCACACCTCGGCGGTAACGGCGATGCCCTGCTCCAGAGCCCGCCGGAGCAGTGACACCGAACCGGCGGTGCTCAAATGCGTCAGATGCAGTCTCCCTCCGGTCAGATCGGCCAGAGCAATGTCCCGAGCAATCATCGCTTCCTCGGCGGCGGCGGGAATCCCTGGCAATCCCAAGCGGGTAGCAACCCAGCCTTCGGCCATGACACCATCCCGGGACAGGGAATTATCCTGACAATGATTACTGATCGGGAGGCCAAGATCCCGGCTGTAGCAGAGAGCCAGCCGCATCAACATGGGATCATAAACCGGGTCGCCGTCGTCACTGAAGGCAACCACTCCGGCGGCAGCCAGCTCCTCCATCTCCGCTAGCTCCTTTCCTTTCCGCCCCTTGGTGACACAGCCAATAGGCAAAACCCGTACTGCCCCTTCCGCCGACGCCTGACGCCGGATAAACTCCACCACCGCAACGTTATCTATTGCTGGCTCGGTGTTGGGCATGCAGCAAAGGGTGGTGAAGCCGCCCCTGGCGGCGGCCCGGGTGCCGGTGGCGATGGTTTCTTTGTGCTCAAACCCAGGCTCCCGCAGGTGGGAGTGCAGGTCGATGAATCCCGGACAGACCACCATGCCGCCGGCGTCAATAATTTGGCAGTGCTCTGGAATAGATGTCCGGTCGATAATAGAGCCGGCAGAGCTTATCTTGCCGTCCTGAATCAAGACATCGGCTATCAGGTCCCAGTCCTGGCTGGGGTCGATAAGTCGGCCTCCTCGAATCAATATCGTACGGGGACTCAATATCGAGCCGGATTTTCGCACCACTTCAGACGGCCTTCGCCCGGGATAGCTGGGGCCCTTCCTGGTTAATCGCCGCCTGGTCAATCACCAATCGATACAGCAGTGCCATGCGCACCGCCACGCCGTTGGTGACCTGCTCGACGATTACCGAGCTATCGCCGTGGGCCAGGTCGGTGCTTATCTCTATCCCCTCGTTCATCGGTCCTGGGTGCATAACCAGGGCGTTGGGTCTGGCCCGGCGCAGCCGGTCTTCCGTTACCTGCCAGCGCCGCACGTACTCGCGAAGGCTGGGGAAAAACCCAGTGGTTTGCCGTTCGGTTTGCAGCCGCAGAGCCATCACCACATCCGCGCCATCAATGGCCTGGTCCAGGTCGGTGGTGATTTGCACACCGGCCAGGGGATGGGCATCGGGCCAGGCCTGCTGAGGCCGCAGGAAGTCGCTGGGCATCAGGGTCGCCGGACCGCAGAGAGTAACCTGGCAGCCCATCTTGCTGAAACCCCACAGATCGGAACGGGCCACCCGGCTGTGCATCACATCGCCCACTATGACTACTTTTAGCCCCTGCAACCGGCCCAGCTTCTCCCGCACCGTATAGAGGTCCAGCAGCGCCTGGGTTGGATGAGCGTGAATGCCGTCCCCGGCGTTGATCACGCTGACACCTTCCAGGTGCCGCGCCAGGAAATGGGGAGCCCCGGCATGGGGATGCCGGATCACTACGGCGTCTACTCCCATGGCCTGCAAGGTGAGGCCGGTGTTGAGCAGAGACTCACCCTTTTCCACGCTGCTGCCGGCGGCGGACATGTTGATGACATCGGCGCTAAGAACTTTGCCCGCCTCTTCAAAGGAGATTCGCGTCCGGGTGCTGGCCTCATAAAACAGCGTGACTATCACCCGGCCTCTCAGGGTAGGCACTTTTTTGATATCCCGGCTCAGGACTTCCACCCTTTTGCGTCAACGTGTTGTGCTAAAGAGACCAGCTATTTTGGTCAATTTATCAAATAACTACCGAAACCGAGTTGACTGATTGCTTTTTCCCAGCTCGCTAAGGCGGGGAAACGGCATTTGAATCGCCCGCTTAGTCCGAAAAAAATGCGTCCCCGAAGGTGCGGGAGCACCTTCGGGGATGACTCGAACATTTTTCCTTCTCCCGCTTAGGTGTTCATCTCACCTAACCGGATCACTTTTAACTGAGTCAGAGTACGGAGAGTTAACATTGGACGACCACCCTTAGCGATTGTCGACCTCCTGAATCGCTAGCAGGAGTCATCTCACACCAAATGTTTAAAACTCCAAGTTTAAGAACGCTGTTCCATCCGGCGTTTCCTTGCGTACCAACCGCCGGCGAGCCCAACAATGGCCAGCGTCCCTGCTATGCCACCGGCGATGCTGGCTACAAAGCCATACGATGAGCCCTCGTCACCGACTAGGAATGATGTATTGCCGCCGACACTGGTTCGGACCACGCTCACTGTGCATGGCAGAGCCGACGGATTGAACGGTTGCTCGAGTTCCTGTAGCCAAACCCTGGCAAGGAAGCCATTACCGTTCGCAACTGCCGGGTCACTGCCTATTTGATCTACATCCAGCCCATTCCAGATGAAGAGACCCACGTTACTATTTACCGAATAATTGGCGTAGGCATGTACCGCTCCGGTGACTGGACTAATATTGGTGCCTTCCATGTCTAAGCACCAGTTGGTGTCACGGGTCAACATGACGTTCATGTCGCCCACCGCATCGGTGTTTGTGGCGATCAAGTTTACGTTGATGTAGTGGG
>JADFQT010000171.1 GCA_022561675.1 Chloroflexota bacterium | reverse complement strand
AACCCCAGAGTCTGCTTCGGCAATCGGCAGTGTGTTAGTTTGCGCAACCTGAAAGAGCAAAATCCTTCGTCACACCGGCTTACGCCGGTGTCCAGGAAAGTACATTCTGCACTGTTCCCTGGATTCCGGCGTTCGCCGGAATGACGGTGTTGGCAGCGCTGCCCAATCCGGTGTCGATGTAGATTCCACTTTGGCTTTGGTTTAGGTAATTTTCTCAAAGCGACCCATGTGATTCCGAAGGGCTCGGGGTGACATTTCGAGATGATGACTAGGTCCAGTAAAATTTTGGGTTCAAGTTATCGCTTGGAGGAACTGGCCAGCAAAAAAGTCGGGGCCCCGAAATCGCCCCGCAGTGAACGGCAGGACGCCCTCGCGGGCCTGGAACAGGGCAGGGTCATGATGAATCTCCCCGCATGTCAGAAATTCGGCGGTGGGTCTCTGGGCGGATATTTCGAATCTCAGCATATCGGTGTAGAATTTAGTAGAAGCCTCGACATCTTTGACATCGAGGACCAAATACCCACCGGTTTGGGGTTTACCATAATGCTACCCCGGGCGATCGCGGGAAATCCGCAGTAGGCAGTCTATCCCTATTCTTGCTCGGTTCAAATTAACTATACCCCGTCCCCGAGGATTGCCAATAGAGGTGATCTACGGCATGCTTGATACAGAGAATCCGTCAATTTCCATGACAGACGATACCAGCAATCCATTTCTCTCCTGCCCAACAAACCGAGCCGATAAGGAATTATTGAAGTGCCAATTACCGAAGTGACCGTGGTCCGCATTTGCGGAAAATGCCACTTGGAGGTGGAAACCTTCACAGTTAAAAAGGACAACCTGCGGTTGTTTTCCGACCAGTCGGTCTGGTGCCCCAACTGCCAGGCCGACCAACCGGAAGTGCTTGATGTGGCCGGGCGTAGTGAAGCTATAAGGAAGGAGCAGGCCAGCTATCCGGAGAACCGGCCAGCCCGTTAGGACGAAAAACTTGCCCTGGACACCGGGTAGAAGAGGCATCGGGGAACCAAGAAGATGGGGGCCTAGCGGCCCCCATCCTTTACTAACACAGGCTAAAGCTTTACAAGTGGGTGCTATACCGTGATAGGTTGCGGAGCCACTTGAGAGGCCAAGGGCGGGCCAATGAAACGGTATCCAACACCATGAACGCTGGCGATCCAGACTGGCTCTCGAGCGTGGTCCCCTAATTTTCTGCGGAGCCTCTGCACATACTTTTTCACCAGCCGGGAGCTATCCATGTAACCGCCCCAAAGGGCCCGCTCCAAAGTTTGGTGAGCCACTACCGTACCTCGATTTTTTACCAGCAGATGCAGCAACCGAAACTCGGTAGAGGTCAGCACCACTCGCCGGTCGTCCATGAATACCTCGTAGGTAGATGGACTGATCACCAAGCGCCCGCTGGAGATGGGTCCATCGGTTTCCGGCTCCGTCCTGAGCCCGACTCGGCGCAGCAAGGCCCAAATCCGCACCATGATTTCAGTCAAATCACAGGGCAGCCGCACGTAATCATCCGCTCCGACTTCTAAGGAGGTCACTACCTCCATTTCATCACCCTGATGCCCCAAAATCAGCAGTGGAACGTTGGTGAACCCGCGCATCTCACCGATGGTGCTGCTCAGGGTCATATCAGTAAAATCGGGATGCATTATCACTACATCAGGCGCCTCCCGTTCCACCATTTCCAGACCCTCAGCGGCAGTCGTGGCCACGATCGGATTCACGTCTGGCCACCTCAAATGCACCGCCAGAGTCACCAATTCGGCAGTTCTGACCTCGGTCCCGATAAACGCTGCTTTCATTGAGCACCTCGTAACCAGCCAATCCTTGTAGAGAAGGGGGAAATGGCGCTGGTGCCAGATCCCCCATCTCGAGGAAGGAGGTAGGAAATCAGTGCCACCGGGTTGAAGACCAGACCTGCCAGTGATCCTGGATGGAGCCAACCCCGCTCCGGTGAACACTTCATTACCTTATTAGTACCAAGTGAACAATCGGGAGAAATAATAGTGGTTAAAAATCCCAATATGGTGAATAAATGAGGACTTTCGGCATAATCGAACCCTTATCGATACAAATAACCCCCCCGGCGAGACAAACCCCGGAGCCGGAGGGATTCAAGGCGGTAAAGATTGTAATCCCCCGGTGAATGAATCCCCCGGGGAATAGGAGGTCTAGATTCGGCGGACGCTTCGGGGTTACCCCAACTCAACTTGAGGAATGTCAGTTGGGAGAAAGGCAGAACGGGGACTAGTCGAAGGGATACCCGCCCGGGTGGGGAGAGTCCTAACCTAGGCCAGGCTCAACGCGGAGGCCGGCTCCCTGGTGAGCTGGGGTGGCTTCTTTATCGCCAAGAAACACAAGGCTGCCGCTGCCGCGCACACCGCCCCCGGACCGATGGCCAAGTCGTAGCTGCCGTATTTATCGAAGACCCACCCAGCGAAGACCGGGGAGGCGATAAGGGCCCAGCTATGGGAAAAGGTTATATAACCCCGCAGAGTGGCAAACCGGTCTCTTCCGAAATACTCACCCATGGCCGCCCAGACTATTATCCCGCCGCCATCACCCAGTCCCTGCAAGAGGATGAAAAGCAACAGGAGCACTATCCTGTCATCGTTCCATTGGCCAAAGAAGAGACAAACCAGACCCGTGGCTTCCAGCAGCAAACTGCCAAAGAGCAAATAGGATTTGGGCCAACGATCACCCAAATAGCCCACTATCAGCCGGGACAGGAAGTTGATACCAAACATGAAGCCGGTCAGGTTGGCCGCCTCCTGCCTGCTGAGGCCCTTGGTTTCCAGGATCGGCACAATGCTGACCAATATGCCCAGCGTAGCGACCTGCCTCAGACCGGCTCCTGCCAACAGCAGCCAGTAGGCCCGGGTCCTTAACGCCTCCCTGACAGTGTAATCGCGTATCTCTCTGGCGCGGCCGGAGGCCCCCCGACCGGTGCCGGCCTGGACCGGAGGGCGGGCATCTCCATCGGGCAATAGTCCCATGTCCTCCGGCCGGTTGCGAAAGAAAATGGTGAGCGGCATCAAGAAAACTAGGTACGCTATTCCCGAAACCAGCATTGCGTCCTGCCAGCTTCCACGCTCGATGATAAAATTGAGGGAAGGCACCAGGAAAAGCCCACCCAGGGAGGACACGGCGGCCAGCATGGAGATAGCGAAGGCCCGGCGCCGGTTGAACCACTGGTTGATTCCGGCGAAAAGCGCGTGCTGGAAAGCGATGCTGTTACCTAGAGATACCATCAGCAGATAGACCAGGGTAAAGGTCAGAAAGGAATCCACGAACTGGGACAGGACCAGGTAGCCGGCCACCGCCCATAAGATAGCCGGGATCAACAGCTTCCGGTTTCCAAAGCGATCGATGAGCCAGCCCGCCACCGGACCTTCCAACCCTCCCTCAGCCCGGGCGATGGAAAAGATCAGGTTAGTCCGCGCCTGACTGATGCCCAGGGTATCTCGAATAGCCGGTACGAAAACGGTGAACCCCCGAAAGAAGATGCCGCTGGCAAAAAACGCCATGGCGGAGGTGATGGCCACCATCCACCATCCGTAATATATTCTGGGGCGCCTTGGCTCAGAGCCAGCATCTCCCCGATTAACCACTTGCTTTAACCACTTCCTGTCCGGGAGGAGGGCTTGACGCTGAAAAACACAGTTACTTTTCCTTCAACCTAGACATCCTGGGCAACCTCGGCAACCTTGGATTGGGGGACTGAACCGTCCTAGTTTATAAGCGGATCAGTCAATCCGCAACGGTTTCCGACGCTGAGAAGCCCGATAGTCGCCGACCAAGTCCCCCGATATCCAATTAAATAATCCATTATTCGATGACAGTCTGCGGTGCCCGGCCTTCCAGTTAGCGGGTAGAATTGGAAACCATGGGTGGGTGAGTTAGAATCCAGATTCTCGGGCAACATCAAGGCTGGAACCTGAGCGTAGCCATGCCAAACCGTCACATCATTCACGCCGACCTGGACGCCTTTTACGCGGCCGTGGAGCAGCTGGATAATCCCCAGCTTAGGGGCAAGCCGGTGCTGGTCGGTGGCTCACCGGAGGGCCGCGGCGTAGTGGCCACAGCGTCCTACGAAGCCCGCGAATACGGGACCCACTCGGCCATGCCTATGGCCACCGCCGTGCGGTTGTGCCCCCAGGCTGTGGTAGTCTCGCCTCGATTCCCCCGCTACAGAGAGCTTTCCCAAGCGATTAGAGGAATTTTCCTGGAACTCACTCCACTGGTGGAGCCCCTCTCTCTGGATGAAGCCTTCCTGGACATCACTCAAGTAGTCGAGGAAGGCCGGTTTCCCTTAACACTGGCCCTGGATTTGAAGCAGCGAATAATGGCGGACACCGGGTTAGGCATATCTATTGGACTCGGCACTTGCAAGTCGGTAGCCAAAATAGCATCCGACCTGGACAAACCCGACGGCCTGGTAGTGGTGGCGCCGGGCGACGAGGCCGCCTTCCTGGCGCCTTTGCCCGTAAGCAAGCTGCCGGGGATCGGCCCGAAAACGGTGGACCGTCTCAAAGGGGAGGATATCGAGACTATTGGTCAGCTGGCCCGGCTTCCCCAGGAGTGGTTCCTGCGGAGCTTCGGGAAGCGGGGCGCCGACCTTCGAGCCAAGGCCCTGGGAGAGGACCGGGATTTGGTTCACACCGAACGTGCGGCCAAGTCGGTCAGTTCGGAGACCACCTTCTCCGACGACATCGCTGACCCGGTGCGGCTCCAGCAGGAACTGGCGGCGCTGGCCCTCCGGGTCGCCGGTCAATTGGCTGCCAAGAACCGCAGATGTCACACGGTAACGGTAAAGCTAAGATTGGCCGACTTCACCACTTTCACCCGGCAGTCGACGTTGGCTGCGTACACCGGGTCTGAAGACGTAATCACGGCCGTTGCCCGCGACCTGCTGACCAAGGAGTTACATTCCCAGCGAGCCTTTCGACTGTTGGGGGTAGGAGCCTCCAACTTCGAGCCGGAGGGCGAACAGGAACGGCAGCTGGAGCTACCGCTGTTCCAAGTAAAGTAGTCCGGGCAGAGTAGATCCCCCCTATACCTACTAAACTCCGGGCTACCGGAACAGGTCCTTCTCCGGCGACCGAATCAGGGCCTCATGGCTGGCGTCGGCCATTGGTTCATACTCATATCCCTTTATTACCGCCACTGGGATGCCCAACAGCTTGCCCGTAACCAGCTCGGCCGTGGCCGCCAGCTCATCCGCCACCGCTATCACTGTGGTATACATCATGTTACCGAAAGAGTCCTCCTGTCCGACGTAGCTGAGCATGGGATTCAACCCGGCCACGCCGATGGCCACGTTCAATGCGCCGTTACGCCAGGGGCGGCCAAAAGTGTCGGAAATTATCACCGCCACATCGACACCCAGCCGCTGCTGGATGGCCTGAACTATGCGGCGAGCCGAGGCGTCGGGGTCCACCGGCAGCAGCGCCACCGTTCCCTCGCCGGGGATGTTGGAGGCGTCGATGCCGGCGTTGGCGCAGTTGAAGCCGTGGTGGGTTTCGCTGATGATCACCCCGCCATCCATCCGCACAATGCGTTTGCTCTCCCGAAGGATGAGCTCGGTGTGCCGGGGGTCCCGCCGGTGCCCCTCCGAGATGACCAGGGCCAGCGGAGAGGGCTCCACCGAGCTGATGTCCACCACCCTCCCTTCAGCCTTGGAGACAATCTTCTGAGTAACCACCAGCACGTCGCCCGCTTCTATGCTGGTCCCCTGATTTTGGCAAGCGTCCATAATCTGGGCCGCCAGATCGTCCCCAGCCCCAGCTTCGGGCATTCCTTCAACACCAATGACGCGAATTTCCGG